>DATAEX010000318.1:0-3858 GCA_036257765.1 Bacteroidales bacterium | reverse complement strand
ATCGATACTTTCATGGCTTAATCCTTAAATTTTCCTGCATAATAGGTTTGATAATTATAAGGAACTCTCATCGAAAATTCCTTTGAAAAATTGCTATTTACCATACTGCTGTCAATAATGACCCAATTGCCGGGTCCCGTTGAATCAGAATACCTCAGAATGTCATTTCTTTCCCGGGTCAGATAGTACACATTATGCATGGTAATTGTATCGGTCATAACAACCATTTGTTCTCCGGCTGTTGCCTTTCCCAGCTTTATGGCATCGCTTCGGCATAACGTGACCCATGACATGCTTTGACGATATGGTATGATAAAAAGATTAAAACTTATTCGTATAACAAGGAACAACAATACTGCATAATAGAACATGCCGTATCGTGATTGGTTATGCCTGAACGAAAGAAAGATAGCAAGAACCATTATAAGAAGTATAAAAACCTTAAAGTATAAATGATCTACCGGTAAATCGTCCTTGAAAACCACAGGCAGAACTACGGCAGACACTGCAATTGCAAAAAATATGAGTGTTATTATTTTGCCGGCCGTCAAATACAAGCCTGTTTTTGCGAAGGCATGTACTTTAGCCGCATACAGAAGTACAGTGAAAGCTAATGGAACCAGCATCAGAAGGTAGCGCGGGTAAGTAACCGGCGAAAACCAGTATATTGTAATATTTGCCGCAAATACAAGAATGCAGTATTTTATAAAAGGGTTTTGGAACAGGCTCCTGAAAATTTTCTTGTTAAACAAAAAAACAATCAGCAGGGTCCAGGGAAAAAAATGACGGATCACCTCAAACGGGAAGGTAAATAAATGAATTACTGTTTTTGTGATTCCGCTTCCTATAGCTGATTTTTGTGTGGATTCGGAAATAAGCTTCAGGAATGCATTATCAAGGTATTCGGGATTTCTGAAATAATAGAAAAGATAGTAAGTTCCGCAAACAATGATAAGAACTGAAATTCCCGCTACATGATTCCATGAAATCAGGTTTCGCAACTTTTTCCCTTCGATGAAAACCACCAATAATGTTATTCCCTGAAAAGCAAGCGAAGGGACACCTTTCAGCAGAAAACCGGCAGCCGTGAGGAGGTAAGAGAACAGAAACATCCGGAAATGGGATCTCTTTTCAAAATAATGGCCGATGATCATAAAATTTGTGAACATAAGCCAGGAATAAAGCACATCAATAAGTCCTAAGAAGGAATCCCAAAATAATATACGTCCGCAGGTTAAAAATACAAGCGATGCAAGAATACCCATTTGCCTCCCCAATTTCTTACTGATCCAATAATAGATCGTGAGACAATAAGCAAGCAGGAATAATGTAGTGGGAAAACGTACCCAAAACTCACTGTTAGCGTTGGATAATCTGAAAACCGCGATCAGTATCCAGTTAAAGAGAGGAGGCTTATTAAGGTAAATTTCGCCATTGAGTGTGGGTGTGATATAATCGCCTGAAATCATCATTTCAAGAGCTACCACGGCTCTTATTGCTTCATCGCCGATTAATGGCAGCATATCCAGGTTTAAGTAAAACGCAGGTATTGCCAGTAAGAATATGAAAAGAATATGTATCCTTTTTATATTCCCGAAAAGGCCAGATTTAAGTAACATGATGGACTCAGCAGGTATTCGGGGTCAAATGTAAGGTAAAAAAACCAACTTTAATAAAAGGAAGGTTTATCACCATCCGTGTTTGGTTTATTGACACCTAAACTTTTTCGTTTTTTTCGTTTCGGGTTCTTAATCAAATCAACGACCAGCGCGGCTACACTTTTACGTGAAACTTCAGTTCCCTTGAAAGGCTCATTTTTTTCCGTTGTTTCATAATCAATTTCATCTTCATCAGTTAGCCAGGCTGGTCTCAGTATGGTGTAATCAAGATTCGATGCTTCAATAATTTCTGCAGCTTTCCTGTAAGGGACCAAGTATTTGCCAACCATGCGGTTATTCCATTTGCCAAATGCACCGGGGACTTCATCATATATTCCCAGAGAGGTAATAAAAACTAAACGCTTCACACCGGTTTCGCCCATAGCTTGCACTATATTTACCGCTTGTTTGTCTACTTCACCGTCCAGGTTTGCATAGACGACATCCTGACCTTGTATAGCCTCTTTTAATTTCTTTTTATCTAAAACAACATCTCCTTCAATAATATTGGCATTGTTTGAAACTGATTTTTTTAATCTACCTGGTTTGCGCAGGAATAATGTCAGTTGCACGTCCGGTTCTTTCATTAAGAATTCGATGGCATGTTTTGCTATTCGTCCTGCTGCTCCTAATATTAAAACATTCATCTTAGGTTCTTTTTAGTTGAGGTAGAAAACTCAAATTCGTTAGTGGCATTATAAATGACTTAAATGTAAACCACAAACCGCAGAGAAATGTTTTGGATATGAGTACATAAGGTACAACCTGATTGATATCTGAAAGAGGCAGAATCTAGCAGTTCCTAATAATTTTACAGGAATATTTTGATGAAAATTAAAAATATTTATTCTTTTCTCTTGACAAAGCTCCCTTAAATGGTTAAATTTAAGTCACTATTATTATATCGATTAAAGTCGATTATATCTTTTATTTCCAGATATCTATTTCGATAAAGGGCCCCTCATAAGCGTATGACTTTATTTTGTTAGTTAGATTACATTTCTAAAGGATTGATTTTTTGGTCATCGGATTGAAATAGGTACTATACATCTCATTATACCACATTTACAAGCAAGAATATATAACATATTATTACCATGAACAATAAGCTAATAATTTCAGCTTTGATAATAACTCTATTATCATCACTATTGATTTCCTTTACTGGTGAATCAACTAATAGCCGTAGATCGAGAAAAGATCCTATGGCTGCCTTACACGAAGTATTGAAAAGAAATGGCTATGAACCAGTAGCTGTACCAAGAGATTTTGATGGTGTTAAATCAATCATTAGTTTTAAACCTGGAAAGGAATTTGTTGTAAGTCCTCCTCAAGAATGTTTAGCTAACTTAAAAGTCGGAGGTGGAAAAGCGCAGTTCCCCTTAACAGAAAGGCAATCTACATGTATTTTGAATGCTCAAATTGGGTCCGACTATCTTAAATCCAAACAAGTAGATATTAATTTAACCTTCGAACGTCATAGGATAAGAAACATCCTTATTCATCTTGATTCGGTTAAAATTGAAAAAATTTATCCTGTGACCTTAAATGAATTTTTGGAAAAAAATACTTTAAGTAATTCTTGCTCAAAAAATTTTAATAAAAAATCTAAGTATGCTATTATTTATGAGGCTGTTATCGTGTCCAAGCTTACATATTCTTTTATTAAAGATGATTCGACAGAATTGCTTATAACAGCAGATATAATTAAAGTCTTGGGATTCAATTCAAATGATGTTGTCATAAACCAAAATAAAACAACATTAACAATTAATGATCCCTTAATCATTGGTTACAAGGCAAAAGGCATTTCAAAATTCATAAATTCATTTTCAGGTGAAACTAGAATAGGCACTCTTGAAGATCTATCCTTGAAAGATATTGAGAGACTAAAAAAAAATATTTAAGAATCTAAATAGGAGGTCTACAAAATGAAACACAATGCATTAGTCTTATTTTTGGTTAAACTAGCCAAAGTAATATTATTGGTTTTGCTTTTCGTTTTTGCCACAAATGATCTTACATTAAGTCTTAAATCTCACAAGGGACTTAGGTATGCTAGAAATGAATTGCGTAATACACAAAAATCTATTGCGAATGTGAATATTTCGAACACTGAAGTCGTGACCGATCGTGCTTTGAATTACCTTTATGAAATGAGTGCCTATACCCTCACTGAAGATCCTGAACGTGTTCGTAG
>DATAEX010000315.1:0-7126 GCA_036257765.1 Bacteroidales bacterium | reverse complement strand
CCGCATTAGCGCAGAGATGGGCAGGCATACTGATATTCAGGTTCCTTGGAGGACTTGCAGTAGGTGCTTCATCGGTAATTGGTCCTATGTATATTGCAGAAATTGCTCCCGCGCATAAGAGAGGAAGACTGGTTGCACTTTTTCAGCTTAATGTGGTAACCGGTATCCTTCTCGCATTTCTTTCGAACTATATCATTGCCCTGTTAGCGGAAGATACTTCCTGGCGCTGGATGCTCGGTATAATGTCGGTTCCGGCAGGTATTTTCTTTGGCCTGCTGTTTTTGATTCCGGAGACACCAAGATGGCTCATGATCAAAAAAGAAAAGACCCGGGCAGCTGTTATCCTTGAAAAACTCGGAGAAACCAATATTAATGAGCAGATTGCAGTAATTGAGGATTCCATTACATCCGAAAGGCATATTAAAACTGAAAAACTGTTCATTGCAAAGCTCAAATTCCCAATATTCCTGGCATTTCTTATTGCTTTCTTCAACCAGTTTTCAGGTATAAATGCCATTATGTACTACGCACCCAGAATATTTGAAATGGCTGGTCTTGACCGAACCTCTTCATTATTCCAATCAGTCTCGGTTGGCTTTACGAATCTTGTATTTACCATTATTGCCATGTTGATCATCGATCGGGTCGGCCGCAAAAAATTGCTTCTGGTAGGTTCGCTGGGTATGGTAGTTATGCTTTCGCTTGTGTCCCTTGGATTTCTGAAAGAAAACTTCGGCGGACCGGCTGTGCTGGCAGGGCTGGTTGGCTTTATTGCATTTTTTGCATCGTCTCAGGGGGCTGTGATATGGGTATTTATTTCCGAAATCTTTCCCAATAAAGTACGTGCCAAAGGTCAGGCTTTAGGCAGTTTCTCTCACTGGCTGTTTGCAGCTTTGATATCCTGGGTTTTCCCTGTAATTGTAAGTGGCAAGTCGGGCTCGACCGGAATTGCATTTAGCTTTTTCGCAGCAATGATGTTGCTTCAGTTCTTTGTAGTGTATTTCGTATTTCCCGAAACCAAAGGGAAGGGCCTGGAACAGATACAGAGCGATATGGGACTTTAATTCCTGAAAATGTCTGTACTTAGAGCTAATTTTAAAACCAGCTCTCTCGACCGCCCCGGGTAAGGATAAAATCCACCATTGTAGGGTTGTATAAACGGTGGTTTCTCGTTCAGTAAATCAAATACTGATAAGGAAACATTAATTCCTTTATGGAATAAATTATCATAATTCATTGCAAGATTAAGCAGGTAATAGGACCCGAATTCCCCGATGACTGGATTAAGATCTTCATCTACATCGCAATAACCGTATTTTTTCCCTAACAATGTAAACGATGGCACAATCCAGAGGTTTTTTAACGGATTTACACCGGCATTAATTCCGATTTTATTACCGGACAGGCCAAGGGCATGACCATCGAAATCAGGCACACTGTACAATTCAGGCAGATTACGAAAGGCCTGGGTGTAAAATGAATAATTCACGACAGCATAGACTTTGGCATACTTTGCCCTGAATTCAAGCTCCAATCCGTCGCTTCCTGAATTATTTGCGTTTAAATATCCCCAGTCGACACCCGGATCCCAACCTCCGTTATCGAAATAGATAATACTCCTGTTAATGAATATATCATAGAGGTTTGCCGTTAAGAACATGTTATCATTGATGCGGTATCCCATTTCAATCTCTGTGACCCAGGATTCTTCGGGAACTATCCTGTTCGCAACATCGATATTTCCAATTCCCGGAGTTCTGAATGCACCGCTGAACAAAGTTTTAAAATGAAACCTGTTAAAAATTCCTGTTAACCCGATACGCGGTGCAGATGCCCAACCATAAATACTGTTGTACTCTGCCCTGTAACCCGCAATCAGATTAAGCTTTTTGGTCTTATAGATTCCTTCGGCAAAGGCTGAGACGTTATTAATCAATAAATCCGGAGTACCGTTAGAATAAAAGAAACCTGAATCTTCGAAACAACGACCCCGGTCACGGTAATATTCAATTCCCGATATCACATCCATTTTTTTACCGGCATGGTAATTCATTATAACGGTACCGGTATAACGGCTTATCTGAAAGTTCCTCCAGTAATCCTCTTCATAATACGGACGACTGAATTTATAATCGAATGACGGAATAATGCTTAGCTTGTCGTTCGGTTCAAATTTGTATTTCAACTCCCCAAGAAATGTTCTGAACTGATTCATGACGTTAACGTTACCTATCACAGTATCTTCAAAATAATTATATGATGTTTTGTAGTCGTCATAAATTAACCTTAAGGACAATTTATCATTACCTGCCGACAAATTCACCTGTTGGGTTTTGATTTCATTACCCCCTTTGGATAGATCGATTGTATTTTCATGATCGTCTATATACTCGATGAATTTCTGATCACTCCTGTTTGCATTGCCCAAAAATCCTGATGCGGAAAATTCCCAATCCTTAACTGTGAAGCCGGAACTAACGTTAATATTTTCCCTTCCCATTGAATGCTGCATACTGCCATATGTTCCGGTTACTTCCACACCTTTCAGATCGCTGCCTTTCTTCGTAATAATATTTATAACGCCGAGTTCCGCATTTCCTCCGTAAATCACCGAACCCGGTCCCCGTATTATTTCAATTGTTTTAATCTGGTCAACGGCAATATGATTTCCAAATGGCGTATTGGAATAGCTGAGATCATTTAAAGGCTGATCATCGATCATGATCAGTATCTTGCCCTCATGAACCCAGTTACCCCGTAAACCTGCCCCTATAACACCCTGAACGTCATATCCGAAGTCAAAACCCGGAACCAGTCTTAAAACATCTATTAAATCCCTTGCACCGGAATATCTGATCTCTTCTTCAGATATTATTGAAATTACTCCGGGCGTTTCCCTTGGGGTAAGAGTTGCTCTGGAAGCGATACTGGTTTTCATATTGAGCAATTCGTCAATTGAAATGCCCAGCTTTTCTGCCAGGAAGACAAGGTTTTCCATGCTTAAAGCAAGCAGATCATCCTGTGACAATGAAAGAATTTCATCACGGGTCATAGTGGCAATCTTTGCACTGTCGGGTGGCTGTGAATATATTGTAAGAAGCGAAAAAAAGATCAGCACGCCAATCAACCCAATTCTATTCATATTCATAATCATTTTAATTCTGGTGAAAAATTATTTTGCTTCGGTCCCCAGTTGAAGCAATGCTGAACTGAGAGTCAATCCGCAGGCGGAGATGTTGTTTTTTGAAATCTCAAAACTCAACTTACCCGCCTTGTTTATGAAGTTAATGCCGGATCCTTTACTACAGGCACCTTCGTTTTCCGAGATGATCAGGAACTTTTTATTTCGTGCGGCAGGCTGAATGTCAGCTATCATATCGGTTTTAGCTGATGTTACATATAATATATGACAATCAGTTATATCCTGCGCCGAGCCAACTGACCTGACTTCAATATTAGTGGTTCCTACCTGTTTTTTTGAAGCGATATCGGACAATTCTGAATAAATCGGGGTTTTACCCAGGACAGCAATCACAAAATCTCCTTGTTTTTCAGGCCAGGCCAGATACCTGGTAAAATTATATACAAAGATTGCCTTGAGCTTTTCATCCTGAGCTTGTGTTCTTAAAAGCCCAAATAAAAATATGCCTGATACCAGTAAGACATGCTTAAGGATTCTATTCATCAGGAACTGATTATTAGTTTGTGTAATGTGTTTTAAGGTCTAATATTTAGTTATATCATGTATTACGCCCTTGTCATAATAAGCTTACCGTGATGGATACCCTTTACAGAAATGATGCGGTCAGCAAGACTCGTTAATTCTGAGGCTTTTCCTTTTACAACGATCGACTCAAGACAGGTTTCGTGATTCAGATGAACATGCTGGGTAGACAGTATGAGATGATGCTTGTCGTGCTGCACTTCATTGATCTCCTGATCAATATTCCGTTTATGGTGATCATAAACGATAACTATAGCACCTGCAACTTCATTATCGCACTGCCATTTTTGCTCCACGGCATATTTCTCGATCAGACTTCGTAATGCCTGTGACCGGTTTGGAAAATTATTTGCCTCGACATAATTGTCGAGTTCATCCATGGTTTCCCTTTCAAGAGAAACTCCAAAACGCACGACACTCATAACATATTTGGATAGATGTAAACAAATAAAATAGTATCAGGCCCAAAGATCCTCCGGATAGACACCTTTATCCACCAGCATTTTAAGATTCCGCATTACCATTTCTCTGTCATTGCGATAAGTGACCCCGAACCATTTTTCGTTGGTATGGATCGCTTTAACCCTGGCTTTGCCCGCCTTAATCACTTCGTTCATGGCAAAGGGAATATAAAATTCGGCGTCATTCCGGCCGATATTCCGCGTGAGGAACTCCTTAAACTGATTCTTCAGGTGAACGAACATCGAAGGCCTGAATCCGATAAGATTCATCGATACAGGCTCTTTTCCGGTCAGAACCACAGGGGTGCCTTCGACATCTCCCGTAATTGTTTTGCCCTCCCTGATTATTTTCTTGTGTTCTGCAATATCAATCAGATAACCTTCGTCATCCACTCTGCAAATACCTCTTGAAACACTTCCTGATTCTGACAGTGTATTATCAAGCCTGTAATCTACTATACAGTACTCTTCGGTATGGCCTTTTTGAGGTGTAACAAGGAAATCATAAATGACCCTGTATGATCCGGGACCATAAAAATCATCTGCGTTGATAACAGCAAATGGTGCAGTGATTTCATTTTCGGCCATAAGAACCGCGTGTCCGGTTCCCCATGGCTTGACACGTTCAGCAGGCAATGTAAATCCTTCAGGCAAGTTTTCAAGCTCCTGGTAGACAAAACTGAATTTTGCCTTGTTGAATGCCCTTCTGAGGATTATTTCGCGGAAGTCATTAACAAACTCCTTCCTTACGACCAAAACCACTTTGCCGAAACCAGCCCTTAGGGCATCATAGATTGAATACTCAACAATTGTTTCTCCCGAAGGTCCAAAACGGTCGACCTGTTTCAGACTTCCATAACGGCTGCCCATTCCGGCAGCAAGAATAAGCAATGTTGGCTGCATTTGTGATTTTAAGATTGAGTAATCTCTTTAATTCTTTTCCGGAGTTCTCCCACTTCGCGGCTTAATTCTTCCTCACGACGTGACGATTGCTCCTGCGTAGCCCTTAATTCTTCCATATTCTGCCTCATTTCCTCTTCCTGTGAAGACATTTCTTCGGCTTGTTGCTGCGATTGTTCAAGTAACAATGCAGTCTGCATCTGGGCTTTGCTTGACGAAATAGTTGCTGCAATGCTTTCACCTATCCGTTCGATAAATTCAATTACATGTGGCGGATATTCGTTGAAGGATGCGATTTCTACCAAACCGTAAATCACATCGTTATAAACCAGAGGAACGATCAGGAGTGCTTTAGGACTGTCTTCTCCGAGTCCAGAAGTGATCTTCATATAATCCTGCGGAATATCTGTAAGATAGATCCGCTCTTTTTCCAGGTAACATCTGCCTACAAGTCCTTCGCCGATTTCAATCCGTTTAGTTATGAATTTCCTGCGGTCGAAGGCATAGCTGGCTTTCATTTCAATATACGAATGGTCCTTATCGTTGTCGTTGATAACATATATTCCGCCCTGGTTGGAATTCGTGTACTTAACCAGGTTGCTGATAATGTTGTAGGACAATTCCTCAAGGTCGTTTGTATTCTTACGGAGAATATCACTGAATTTTGCTACCCCTTGTGCAGCCCAGTTACGCTGTTCGTCTTCTTCCTTCCTCCGGCTTTCTTCTTCTGCGGCTTTTTTAAGTTCATTCCGCATATCGAGCAATGAGTGTCCGAGAACGTCTTCCTCACTCAGCGGATCAAAATGTGAATCGAAATTACCTTTGCCAATATCCACCGAGAAATTAAATATATTGGTAAGACCTTTGACAAGGTTATTCAAAGCCTTAGCCATCTGGCCCAGCTCATCCTTGCCTTCGGTAAGCTTATCCTTGGGCAGAATGCCACGGCCCATGGAAAGCAGGATATTCTTGGTATGATTGATGGGTATAACCAGTGAATTGATAGTCAGGACCCCAATAACTATTGCACCTATAACAAGAATTAATCCCATAATAAAGATCCAGTTCTGGAACCTGTTAAAAGTTGCCAGCATATCCTGACGTCCCTTTTCCACTATCGCTTCCTGAGCTTTACGTAATTTATCGATCTGCGCCAGGATACGGTGGGTAAGAACCATAACTTCACCGCCTTCCTCGGTCATAGGGGTCACTTCGAAAACAATAAAAGTATCATCATATTTTTCAAGCGAATTCAGCTGTTCCATTATATACTGGTGTCTTGGGAACAAGGAATCGACAATGACCGAATCGATATGTAACAAGGCGTTCCTGAGATGGGTGCTGTCCCACATCATGCTTAATTGTTTAAGCGTATCCATGACTACTTTATAGTCGGTTTCATGAAGGCCTTTCAATTTAAGCTTATCCGGTGTGTCGGAAATGTGATCAATTGAGACCCATGATTTGATAAGCATTCGGGAATCACTTATCCGTGTATACAGATCCGAAATATACTCCTGCGAAGGAGTATATACATTCATTATAGTCTCATTGATATTACGACTTCTTTCAAGTGTCTTACTTGTAATCCATGCATTTATAATAACTGCAACTGTAATGATACCAAATCCTAATCCGATCTTGGTTGCTATTTTCAGTCTCATTGTTATTACCCGTTTAATAAGTAAATTGAATAATCAAACATTTCTGAACTTATATTCTTACTGGATTTTTTAAAAAAAGTTTGGTTATTTTTCAAAATACTTATCAATGGCAGCCTGTAATTTTTGCAGCGCGTCATGCAGAACCTGTCTCGGACAACCAATATTTATCCGGTGAAAGCCTTCACCCTCAGAAGTGCCGAACATGCGGCCATCGTTCATGCCCAGCCCGGCTTTTTCAATCATAAAGTTCCTGAGATCGTCAGGACTCATTTTTAATTCACGGCAATCGAGCCATACCAGGTAAGTTGCCTGTGGGACAATAACCTTAATCTTTGGAATTCTAACGGAGATGTATTCCGTAAGAAATTTTAAATTGC
>DATAEX010000314.1:0-3847 GCA_036257765.1 Bacteroidales bacterium | reverse complement strand
GTAAAATGTGTAATCCAGTCGCCGAGATTTATGATCCGGGTTGATGGAGCAATCTGAACATCGAAGGGAATATGCCTGTGGCCCAAAATAAAATAATCGAAGTACTCCTTTTCAAGAACTGACCTGGCAAATACTACCTGAAGCTCATTGTCATCGCCTTTATAAGGTTCCGCAACAAGACCTTTTGCATACCGGCTCGATTTAGACCATCGTTTGCCAAAGGCAATGGATGCATTCGGGTGAATGCGGGCAAAAATCCATTGCAATACTTTATTAGTAAAACTCCATTTCATAAGCTTGTATCCGTGGTCACCGGGCCCCACTCCATCGCCGTGACCAAGAAAGAATTTTTTACCGTTTATTGTCCGGGTTATATTTTCCCGGTAAACTTTTATTCCTATCTCACTCTCAAGATAATCATATGCCCATATGTCGTGATTGCCGGTAAAAAAATGCAGCTTTGTTCCATTATCTCCAAGTTCAGCAAGCTTTCCAAGGGTCCTGACGAATCCCCTTGGCACTACATGCTTATATTCATGCCAGAAATCAAAAATATCACCCATGAGATACAGTTCCGATGCATCATTCTTAATGCTATCGAGCCAGCTGACAAGCAATAGTTCTCTCCTTGCGCTGTTTGCCGGCGGATACAGTCCCAGATGTACATCGGAAATAAAGTAAATCTTATCTTTTTCCCCCAACGCGTTCTTGTTTTAGTTTAACAAATCCTGAAGTTTATCTCTTACCTGGGTAGGCGTCAGATTTTTACCCAGAATGGATGAGTTGTCTTTACTGATCAGATAATTTGCCGGCAACTGTGTTACATTGTAGTTGCCTGCTACAACCGAGTAACCTGTATCAATTACACTGATCCAGGGAATTTCATCAAAGCGTATAGCGCTCTGCCATCTTTCAGGAGAATTATCAAATGATACCTGGAATATTTCAAATCCCCTGCTTTTGTATTGATCATAGATCTTTTTCAACTCCAGATTTTGCCGGACGCATGTTTGATTCCCTGTGACCCAGAAACTTAGCAACACGTATTTTCCTTTCAGGGCTGAAAGTTTTGCATTTTTGCCAGTATAATCGGGCAACTCTATTTCGGGTAATATGCCTTCTGTAACGTTTGCCTGTGACAGCAATACCTGGGCATTATACTGTCTAAGCTTTTTATCAGTATATGATTTTAACGCTTTTACATGCTTTGAATCGGGATAATATTTTGAAAGCGAATCACTTAATATTTTAAAGAACTGCAAATCGGTAGTTTTGTAAAATAAATAATAACCAGGCATATATTGCTGATATATTGCATAAACTCCCGAAAGAGAATTATAATGGGCCAGAATATAAGCAATCGATACTTTACGATGACCTTCAAGTAACTCCTGGTATTCCTTATTGAGTCTTACTTTAAGCGAATCGTCACTGGTGTTCTCATGGATTTGACCTATAGAATCGAGTTTATCGCGGGTTTCAGCCAGCATGGTTATAAGTTTAGATATCTGTTCTGTATCATGTGATCCTTCAACTTTTACAGATTTCGGAAGATCTTTTGCATCCGCATTAATTGTAATGTGGTCACCCGGTTTGGGGAAAAGAACGATTACCTTTTCAGGTGAAAGTCGCAGCTCGTAGAATCCGGCGGCCGATAAACCGGTCTTAAAGCTGAATCGACCGTTTTTACTAAGTTTTATCGAATCGACAGGAATTGTATTGTAAACATCGACTTCGTCGAAGTAAAGAACAGCCTGTCCGGCATTTTCAATTGTACCGGTTATTTTTAACTTGTTTTTTGAGCAAGCCGAAATTGATAGCATGCAACATAGCAATACAACAATTTTTCTCATGTATTCTGATATGCAATGATTAATAAATTAAATCCCGGATTTTCTCCGGCTCAAAATCCTTCGCAATAATATTTCCGCTCTTATCCAGGAGATAGATTACCGGCAACTTTTGAATATGATAAGTCTGAACGACTGGAGAATCCCAATATTTCAGGTCGGAAACATGTATTCCGGACTGAGTAATATGTTGTAACCAGGATTCTCTTGTACGATCGATGGAGACCTGGTAATATTCCACTTCACCTTTAAGGTCTTTGTATAAGGATTCGAGTCTTGTCAAATCGTTCAAGCTCCGGCTTGACCATGATGCCCAGAAAAACAAAACAGTAAATTTCCCTTTCAATGAAGATAGTTTAATTTGTTTTCCATCGGGATCGGGAATTGATAAATCCGGTGCAGGAGATCCCTTTTCAAACCTAAGAATCTCTCTTAATTCAGTAACTTTCTTGTTAAGATCGATAACAGCTTCGGAATTAGGATACAGCGGGCTGAGATTCGAATCCACCATCTCATAGTACCTGAAATCCCGTTTATAATCAAAAACAGCGGTATTTCGACCGAGCTGCTGATAGAGAGTCATCAACGTAGCCAGGGAATGAGGATTTTCTGTAATAAGTTGAATTGAGAAATTCCTGTGTTCACTAAAGACACGCTCGTATGCACTGTCAATTTCAGCCCTTATATCAGCTAAATCAGCACTGTTCCGGCTATTTTCATATTCCTCGCTAAGCTGTGTTATTTTTTCCAGTGTCCGAATCTGCATATTTACCATTTTCTGAATAAGTCTTGAATCAGCCGATCCTTCCACGAGGTAATTCCTGTCGAATGTAGCCGCATCGGTAAGAATTCTGAAATCATCTCCTGGATTAATAACCAGATTTATATAAGCACCGGGGTGATGGTAAATTGCATAAAAATCGGGTTGCTTTGTATATCCTTTAAGTAAATACTTTCCTGATTTTTCAGGCAATGCAGAATCCACAACAAAACTACCCGAGATGGTTCTTTTTGCAAGATATATCATCTCACCGCGGGAACTATTGACATTAACTTCCACTTTAAAGTTGTTCCTGTTGCGTGAACATGAACACACAAAAAGCAGTAAAATCACAGAAAGCGTGGATAAGCGCATAGTGCAAAAAATCAGGTTTCAAATTTAAAATTTATTCCCTGATAATATCGAAAAATCCTCAACAAATTAGGCTTTACCGTTGTTTCAAAAGGTACAAAAACTAAAAAGCATGTTTAGTATCTCAATAATTTTTAATAACTTGCGCCTTTTAATCCCTAACCCCTATGGCCTACCTGAAATTTGACAAGACTCAGTTAATTAACCTTGAGTATTCTCTGACAAAGGAGTTCATCAGGAGCAACCGTGCCGGTTCATATAGTTCATCCACCATCGTATACTGCAATACCAGGAAGTACCACGGATTACTCATCGCCCCGATAGAGCATCTTGATGGGGACAGGCATGTACTACTTTCGTCGCTTGACGAAACCATTATTGAAAGAGAAAATGAATTTAATCTTGGCATACATAAGTATCAGGGCGATATTTACAGTCCCCGCGGACATAAATATGTGAGGGATTTTATCGCTGATCCCACTCCTACGATCATTTATCGTGTAGGTGGTGTTATACTGGTAAAGGAGAGTCTGCTTGTAGAAAAAGAGGAACAAATACTGATCCGTTATACAATACAGGAATCTGATGTTCCTGTAAAGCTTCGGTTTCGTCCTTTCCTTGCTTTCCGGAATATGCATCAGCTCAGCAAGGCCAATTTGTATGCAAATACGCGTGCCATTCTTATCCCAAACGGCGCAAAGATAAGGCTTTACGATGGCTATCCTTTCCTTCATATGCAATTTTCAAAGCATGCGGAATTTGTACCGGCTCCCGACTGGTATTTTGGAATCGAGTATAATAAGGAGCTGCGGCGTGGTTATGATTTTAAGGAGGATCTGTTTGTCCCGGGTTATTTTGAAATTGA
>DATAEX010000310.1:0-8374 GCA_036257765.1 Bacteroidales bacterium | reverse complement strand
AAATGATAACACTGTTTCTGTGATCAGTACGAGAGAGCATCGGGTTATAGAAACTCTTAATTGCGCTTTGTTCCCCAATGCACCTACAGGATCAACCACGAATTCGGTTTCACTGAGCGAAGATGATAAAATTCTTTATGTAGCAAATGCTGATAACAATTGTCTTTCGGTATTTGATGTAAGCAAACCCGGAACCAGTACGAGCAGGGGTTATATACCTACAGGCTGGTACCCGACTTGCGTAAGAGTGGCAAATAAGACGCTTTTTATTTCAAATGGAAAAGGAGTTATATCAAAGGCGAATCCTTTCGGGCCAAATCCCGCAGGCAGGGAACAGGATGTCAGATATCAGAAAGGCGCAAGGACTCCGGATATAAAAGAACAATATATCGGAGGACTTTTTCGCGGAACACTAAGTATATTGAAAGAACCGGATGAAGAGCAGCTGGCAGCTTATTCCCAGGCTGTTTATAATAACACACCCTATACGGAGAAAAGTGAATATCTGTCAGAAGGGCAAAAGGGAAATCCCGTTCCTATGAGGGTTGGTGATCCTTCACCCATTCGCTATGTGTTTTACGTTATTAAAGAAAACCGTACTTACGATCAGGTACTTGGAGATATGCCGGAAGGCAACGGTGATTCGAGCCTGGTTTTGTTTGGTGAAGATATCAGTCCAAATCATCATGCCCTGGCACGGGAATTTGTACTGCTGGATAATTTCTATGTGGATGGGGAAGTCAGTGCTGATGGGCATAACTGGACCATGGGAGCTTATGCTACAGATTACATCGAGAAAAACTGGCCAACGAGTTATGGAGACAGGGGAGGAAATTATGATTCCGAGGGAACTCGCGAAATAGCAAATAACAAGCATTATCTGTGGGATTTCTGCAAACAGTTTGGCGTAACTTACAGAAGTTACGGAGAATTTACCGATGGAAATAAACCTAATATACCGGTTTTGGCAGGGCATATCTGTCCTTATTTCACAAGCTGGGATCAGAATGTTCGCGATACTGTCAGATTTGGGCAGTGGAAGCGTGATTTCGACTCATTAATGGCAATAAACAGCGTTCCCCGTTTTAATACCTTGCGTTTTATCAATGATCATACAGAGGGACTCAGTACCGGCAGGCCTACACCCTTCGCGCACATGGCAGATAATGATCTTGCCCTGGGAATGTTCGTAGATTACCTGAGTCACAGTTCCATCTGGAACGAATCAGCAGTTTTTATAGTCGAGGATGACGCCCAGAACGGTCCCGATCATGTTGATGCACACCGGACGGTCGGCCTTGTTGCAGGAGGATTTGTGAAGCAGGGATATGTTGACCATACGATGTATTCCACATCATCCATGCTTCGTACAATGGAGCTGATTTTAGGTTTGCCCCCCATGAGCCAGTATGATGCCTCTGCAACACCGCTCTGGAGGTGCTTTAACAAAACTGCTGCCCATCCCCTATACGTCGTAAAGCCGATAGCAGTTGATTTAAACGACAAAAATACAGCAGTGAATAAGTGGTCAAAAATGAGTGAGACTTTCAATTTTGCCAAAGAAGACCGCGCCCCGGATGCCGAATTCAACGAAGTGATCTGGAAAGCTGTTAAGGGTCTTAATGCCGAATGTCCTCCTCCGGTTCACGCAGCGTTTGTGGCTGTGGGTGGTGAAGAGGATGAGGAAGAAAATTAAATATCAATAACTATGAAAAAATCCCTGTTCCTTTTGATCCTGGCATTGTCTGCTGCATGCACAACCAAAACAATGCAATCCGGACTTTCACCGATAAACGGCACCTGGAAACTTCTCACCGGAACCCTTATCGAGAAGGGCGATACTATGGTAACCGATTATACTAAAAATGTTTCGTTCATCAAGATCATAAACGACGATCATTTTGCATTTCTTCAGCACGATCTGAACCATGGACAGGATTCAACGACTTCTGTTTTCGTGGCAGGCGGGGGAGCCTATACACTAAAAGACAGCATTTATACAGAATTTCTGGAATACTGCAACGACCGTGCCTGGGAAGGACATGACTTTTCATTTACAGTGTCGGTTAAAAACGATACGTTGACACAGAAAGGCCTGGAAGTGATCGAGGATCAGGGTGTGAACAGGTTGAATATTGAGGTTTATAAAAGAATAAAATAGGCAAAGACAGACGGCAATTGCAAATTCCCTCATTGCTGAACATCAGATCCGGTTTTAAATTCTGGTGTATCGAATAATCTTTTTCCGTAATGATTTGTTGTGGCCTGAGGCGTTAAGAATATCAAGTCGGGTTATTAAAAAAGTGTCACAATGGATCTCTTTACGGAACTCGAGGAATACAGGGAACGAAAATTTGACGTTTTTAATCTGAGGGATGAAAGCGCTCTCTGGTATATGAAACATTTCCTCAGGGAGAAAGAAGCAAACGAATATTTCAATTCACTGCTGAAAAATACCGACTGGAAGCAGGAGTATATTACCATCTATAACAGGACAGTTCCTTATAATCGTCTGCTTTCCTGGCATGGCGATCAGGGATATTCGCTATCCTATGCAGGAGACCATATGAGTCTTAAACCATGGACAAAAGAGTTACTTCAACTCAAGCAAGATATTGAGTACTTTCTTCCAGGGCATAAATTCAACAGTGTATTACTGAGCCTTTATCGGAACGGAAATGACAGGGTAAGCTGGCATGCTGATCATGAAAAGGATTGGGCAGTTAATCCCATAATTGCATCATTGAGCCTTGGGGCTACACGACGGTTCGATATTAAACACAAAACCGTTCCCGGATTAGAACAAAAATTTGAATTGATCAACGGCACGTTGGTCATTATGATGGGCGCTTTCCAGCATCACTGGCTACATCAGGTCCCGAAACAGAAGAAAATAACAGAACCCAGGATTAATCTAACGTTTCGAAAAATGCAGATGATGTAGATGATGTTCGCCCAGCAATGTACTGGATTAATCCATTCCCCCGTTGCAGTCCAGGCATGCCAGAGCGTAGCGGTCGTATTCATCATATGCGGGTCCCGGTTTTCCATTGATGGTAACGATACGGTCTAAACGTGCCATGTCTCCCGAATCAAAACACAGGTACTCCTCGTTGGCTTCATTCTTTTCAATACCGGTTATTTTTCCTGAAGCTTCATCCAGGTCGCTTCCCGCACTAAAGTAAAAAATTTTTGAGTAGTCTTTTTCCTTTTCCGATTCAATTACATCAAAATACACCGGTGCTACCGGTGTATATGATGTTTCCAGGATAGTGAAGTTTTGTTTCATACAAACCTAACAGAGGCGATTTCAAAAGGTTCATCGGATACCTTATGCGCATTTTAAACCTCCTTGCTTCTTTCCACCTCAGGTGCCACCTCCGGCTCCCGGCACCAGTACTTTTGCTGATACCTGTGCCTCCAGTACCTGTGTGGATGATGAGAGCGTCCGCCCGGTGCAACACCGGTAAGGAGGATCTTGGATAAGAGAAATAGTCCTGCTGTTTGCCAGAATGACAGGGTCGGTCCTTTAAACAGCTCCGGAACAAGCCAGTTCCAGAGACTCATGGTTACAAATATTGCCAGGATTACAAATCCAATTCCCAATATTGCAAATCCTACGTATTTGAGAAATCTTAAGCTTTTCATACTTATTTATTTAGTAAAAGTTTATACAATTTTTCGAGTCGCGAACGTAATGCCAGCACAGCGTACCTTTTACGTGACAGCAGGGTGTTGATAGCTACACCTGTCGCTTCTGATATTTCCCTGAAGCTTTTGTCCTCAAATTCATGCGCAACAAAAACTTCCCTCTGTTCCGCCGGTAATTCACCCAGCACTTCCTCTATCTCTTCCCAGATCATCTCCTTGATCTCTTCATCCTCGGGTGTGGATCCCAGGGCGGGAAGTATTTCCGCAAGAGAAACCGGACCTTTATTTCCATTAATCGATCGATCCGAATGGTTCATTCTTTCGGGTCTTTTTTTTCGAAAACGGTCAATTATCCTGTTATTGGTTACCCTGTAAAGCCACGCAGTAAGGTTTTCAATCCGGTCGAGATCTCTGAAACCAACGGTAAGCTGATAGAAGACATCCTGCAGTATGTCCTCGGCTTCCGGACGATCAGGCACTCTCCTCCTGATATAATTCATCAGCTTCTCCTTTTCCAGGTTATATGCCGAAGATATTTTCTCTGATTCCCTGGGACTCATTGTTTTGGTTTCTTTAATGATGACGTGCCAGGAGAAATTATATTTTAAAATTATTAAGAAATTGTTTATCAGGTTAATTTCAGCTTTTTTTCCTTACAGATCAGCAGGTCTGCGTCAGTTTATCTTTTTTTAACTTTGTCTATTAAATGGCGAGTAATGATTCAGGACATTCATCCGCACCAATTAAGCAATAAATTCATAGAAGCAGGCATCAGAGATGGCGACTACATTTTCCATTATAAAAACAATGCGCTGCTTCTCAGACGAAACGGTGAAGGGTATGAGATTCCATTGAGAAAGGAATTCTATGATTCCGCAGGCAGTGGAATCTTCATATTCTCTTTAAATAATATTAACTGTTTCCTGGCAGGCGAATGTACGGTTCCCGAAGATCCGTGCTATATATACCAGGAAATTAACTTTTTCAGAACATTACCCCGGAGGGATATTGCCTGGGCAGCCATAGTGGGAAGTCAACTGGCAAATTGGTACGATATGAACAAGTATTGCGGGAAATGTGGTTCGATAATGTCGCCAAAGAAAGATGAAAGAGCAATTTCGTGTTATTGTTGTGAAAATATTGTTTATCCCCATATTTCACCCGCAATCATTGTGGCAATCATCAGCAAGGATAAAATTTTGCTCGCAAGGGGAAATAATTTCAGAAATGGATTTTACTCACTGGTGGCAGGCTATGCCGACATAGGGGAATCGCTCGAAGAGGCAGTTGTAAGGGAAGTAAAAGAGGAGGTTGGTATTGATGTTACTGGCATACGCTATTATTCAAGCCAGCCCTGGCCGTTTTCAGGTTCAATGATGATTGGATTTATTGCTGATGCCGATGAACGGCAGCCGATTATTATTGATAATAAAGAAATAACAGAAGCACGATGGTTCAACCGCGGTAACCTGCCGAAGCATCCCCCCTCTGCCATAAGTATCGCAGGAGAAATGATAGAAAAGTTTGAAAGCGGAAAACTGTAGTGTCGTAAAAGATGCAGTTTCCGGCATCGACCATACCGATTTGCTAAATCTTTTTTCGGGATCCGTTGTTATAAATTCTTACATTTTCATTTTGACGCAGATTCGGTTCCCCAAAATCCATTTAATAACCAAACAAATCCATTATGAAACGTGATGTAGTTAATGAAATATCAGGAGTAATCGATGTATTTTCTGAAAGAGCAAAAGCCTTTGTCCGGGATGTAGAATCCAGGAATACATATCCTGAATTGAAAGCTCTTAAAAATCTGCAACAATTCAATATCGTTCTTCAGGAGGATCCTATTAATCCGCAATCTGTGCTCAAAGAGCTTGATGCAATTGGTTCACCCGCCACAGTCCTTAATACAGGTGCAAGATATTTCGGATTTGTCATCGGGGGTACATTACCGGCTGCCCTGGGAGCCAATCTGCTGGCCGGGGTGTGGGATCAGAATGCAGGACTTGAGCCAACATCACCCATATCCGCGCACCTGGAAATGGTATGCAGAAAATGGCTGAACACGCTGTTGCAATTACCTCCCGAGACTGAGGTAGGATTTGTTACCGGTGCCACAATGGCCAATTTCACGGCACTTGCTGCCGCACGACATTCAGTGCTCCTGCGCGAAGGATGGAATGTGGAGGAGGACGGTTTATTCGCCGCTCCACCTATAACTGTTGTTATTAGTGAAGAAGCTCATGTCAGCCTGTTTAAGGCATTAAGTCACCTGGGACTTGGAAAAAACCGGGTGGTCAGGGTTCCCTGCGATAATCAGGGAAGAATGCGACCGGATTTATTTCCAAAGATCAAGGGTCCGGCAATTGTTTGCATTCAGGCCGGCAATATACATTCCGGTGCGTTTGATCCGGCTGATGAGATTTGTGATATGGCGCATGCTTTCGATGCATGGGTGCATGTTGATGGTGCATTCGGCCTATGGGCGTTAGCGGTGCCCGAAAAAGCTCACTTGACCAGGGGGTTGGAAAAAGCTGATTCGTGGGCCACGGATGCTCATAAGTGGTTAAATACTCCCTATGACAGCGGTCTGGCATTCGTTCGGGACGCCGGGGCATTGACGGCTTCAATGACGCAGAATGCGTCATATCTGATACAGGATGGCAGTCGCGATCCGTTTGTATACGTTCCTGAAATGTCAAGAAAGGCACGTGGCATCGAAATCTGGTCTGCTTTGCGCAGTCTGGGGAAGAATGGTTTAACAGAAATGATCCGTAGCAGTTGCGAACTTGCTGGTGTCATTGCCGAAAAACTAAGAGATTCAGGATTTCAGGTTCTGAATGATGTGGTACTCAACCAGGTACTGGTATCGTTTGGTGATGACGATCTTAACAAGCGGATTATAAAACGGATCCAGGAGGAAGGTACCTGCTGGCTTGGTGGCAGTTCGTGGCATAACAAAACCATAATGAGGATCAGCATTTCTTCATGGCGTACTACCCGAGAAGATATTGATTTATGTGCAAACATTATTGCTGGCATCGCCCGCGATGAGATCCTTAAATCTGCATCAAACCTCAAACTTCAAACTTCAAACCTCAAACCTTAAGCCTCAAACTTCAAACCTCAAACTTCAAACTTCAAACATTAAACCTCAAACCTCAAACCCCAAACCCATCAATCATCATTAATTACTCTCAATGGCTCCACATGCTCTGCAAGGGATGAATTAATTATTTCGTTCCACCCCTGAATGAAATTTTCTTTCGCCAGATCGGGAATACCCGCCGGAAATGTTTCCAGGCCACTGTGAGTTAACTTTAATCGGGTTTTCCCTTCCACATCAGACAGATCAAAAGTTACAAGGGAATTTCCTGTATATCCGTCATACTTCCAGCTGTATGATATTTTTTTACCGGCGATCACTTCAGTGATTTGACATAGATGCAAGTATTGTTTTTGTTCTGTTCCGCCGTAAAAGCTAAATCTAAATCCCACTTCCGGCCTAAATCCCGGAATGTCGAAATACCATTTTTTCATTTCCTCAGGATTGGTAAGCGCTCTCCATACCTTCGATACCGGTGCATTGAAGACTCTTTCTAAAACTACAGGTTGTTCGTTCATAATCAAGAATATTAAACAGGGATAATATTCATTTTTGCCTTTTTGTTCAATGGCGGGATTGCCCATATCCGAAAAAATTCTAATTTCATAGTACCTATTATTGATTAATTGTGTCCTAACCCAATTAACTATTAAATCCTATGCAAATCAAAGGTTCTGCAGTTAAATCGATTTCTGATTTTCTCAAGAAATCACATCCTGATAAATTCACTGTCTGGCTGAATTCCCTGCCGCAGGATTCTAAGACAATTTTTGAAAATCCGGTGCTTTCCACAAACTGGTATTCACTCAGGGAAGCTGCTATTGTCCCTACCGAGATACTTGGCAGATTGTTATTCAACGATGAGGTAAAAGGAGCCTGGCAATGTGGTCGTTTTAGTGCCGAATCCGCACTTACCGGTATCTATAAGTTTTTCATAAAGGCAGCCACTCCGTCTTTTATAGTGGACAGGGCCGGGAAGATATTCTCAACTTACTACCAGCCATCTAAAATGAGTGTTATAGAAAAAGGAGAAGATTGGGTAAGGCTGAAGGTCAGCGATTTCGATGAACCAAGTAAGCTCATCGAACACCGTATAGGAGGCTGGATTGAAAAAGCCATTGAGATCCACGGGGTCAGCTTTGTTACTGTCGATATTCAAAAATCAATGGCCCAGGGTGATCCATGGACTGAGTACATGGTGAAATGGGGATACGGAAAGAATTAAACTCTTCATGTAGCAGGATCATAGTTTTTATATCCCAGGTGAGCACGGTTGGCAGCCCTGGTAATATAGTACTGACGATCTCCCGGAGCCCATGTTCCCAGGCCGTCGACGTACCTGTTAAACATGCAGAACGCTGCGGCAATTAAGACTGTATCATGTATCTCACGATCGGTTGCACCAAGATCACGTGCTGTCCTGACCTGCTCTTCGGTAACAAACTTACCACCTTTGGTAACACTTTCAGCTATTGTCAACAAAGCACGAAGTTTTTCAGGAATAGGAGCCAACAGATGATTTGTTTTAACACTGTCAATGAAACCGGTATCGCACTGAAGGAAATGCTTGGCATAACCTCCATGGGCATTCTGGCAGAAAAAGCAATCGTTTTGTGC
>DATAEX010000195.1:0-3208 GCA_036257765.1 Bacteroidales bacterium | reverse complement strand
CCCCAGAGCTGATCAGGTATTGCTTGATTGGTACAGCGGCACCCCGCCTTATACTGTAACTCCCCTTCAAGGAATCAGAAATGCATGCGGGACTAAAGTGAAAATTAAATATTCTCCTGAGAACCAATTGGATGAAGCTGTCAAAGCAGCGAAATCTTCGGACGTTGCCATAGTGATTATTGGAAATAATCCGATAGGCGCTGCTGAAGGATGGAAAGTATCACCGGTTCCGAGCGACGGGAAGGAAGCGGTTGATCGCAAAGCTCTTACACTTGAACAGGAAGATCTGGTTAAGTTGGTATATCAGGCTAATCCGAATACAGTTGTTGTATTGGTAAGCAGTTTTCCATTTGCTATTAACTGGTCCTATGAGAACGTGCCGGCCATTTTGCATATGACTCATAACAGCCAGGAAATGGGGAACGGACTCGCCGATGTATTATTCGGAAAGGCAAATCCTGCCGGCCGCCTCGTCCAAACCTGGCCTAAATCAATTACACAACTGCCACCCATCATGGATTATAATATCCTAAACGGAAGAACCTATATGTATTTCAAGGACACTCCTTTATTTCCTTTCGGTTATGGTTTAAGCTACAGTACATTTCAATATAGTAATTTGAATGTCAGTTCTGCATTATTACCTGAAGACAGTGAAATAAGGATTAGTGTGGATATAAAAAACGAGGGCACCATGGATGGTGATGAGGTGGTACAATTATATGTTCGTTTTCCGGATTCGAAGGTTGAACGACCAATAAAACAGCTCAAAGGATTTGTGCGTACAAATATAAAAGCAGGTGAAACCAAAACTGTGACGATTCCGCTTAGAGGTGAAGATCTTGCTTACTGGAATGAAAAGAATCATTCTTTTTATGTAGAGCAAGGAAAAGTGGAATTATTGGTCGGTGCTTCCTCAGCAGATATCAGATTGAAAAAGACGATAACTACGGCAAAGAGGATAATTAATCCAAAAATATGATAATTTGAAAAACTGAAAATTTCGAGATGAAGAAAACTAATACTCACAATATGAACAGATTTCTATTTACTAGTTGCTTCCTAATTACCATTTTCACGGCATGCACTTCTTACAAAACTGCCGATAATGGAGTTTCGGTAAAAATTAAAAAATCGGAAAACAATCCTGCTCAAATCGTCAGGTTGCAGGTGCTCTCGGACGATATATTCCGTGTGACAGCAGTTCCCGAAGGTGAATTCAGTAAGAAGGAAAGCCTCTCTGTAGTAAGACGTGATTCTATATTTAAAGGCTGGAAAACAGAGGAAAAGGGAGATACGCTGATTGTCTCGACAGCAACAACACGCGCGCTTTTGTCACTTAAAACCGGACAGGTTTCGTTTACGGATATAGAGGGAAATCCAATTCTCTCAGAAGCAAAGGGAGGTCGTAGTTTTAGTGATATTTCAGTTGATGGAAAATCAGCATATACTTTCAGGCAGGTCTTCGATTCTCCCGATGATGAGGCTATATATGGTTTGGGGCAGCATCAATCTGAAGAAATGAATTATAAAGGCAAAAATGAGGTATTGTTCCAATATAATACTAAAGTTTCTATTCCTTTCATTGTCTCTACAAAGAATTATGGAATTCTCTGGGACAACTATTCTTTGTCGCGTTATGGTGATCCACGTGACTTCAGCCAGATTTCCGTTTTCAAACTTTATGACAAGGATGGTAAGGAAGGAGGGCTTACTGCTTCCTATTATGAGAAGAGCGATACCAATAAAATATTCCTGCGTCACCAGGAAAAAGAAATAAATTATGAGAATATTGAAACTGTTAAGAATTTTCCGAAGGACTTTCCATTTAACGGATCCACAATAGTGTGGGAAGGCAAACTGGAGGCTCCTGAAACAGGAATCTATCGTTTTGGTTTGTATTATGCAGGATACACCAAAATCTGGATTAACGGGGAATTAATGACCGACAAATGGCGTACTGCATGGAACCCTAATCTCTCCAAGTTCAATCTGGACATGAAAGCCGGTGAAAAATATTCTGTAAAATTAGAATGGAAACCTGACGGCGGAATTTCTTACATAGGATTGAGAGTTATGACTCCGGTGGATGAAAAGGAGCAAAAAAAGTTAGCTTTCTGGTCGGAGATGGGCGATCAGCTGGATTATTACTTTATTCATGGAACCAGCATAGATGATGTAATTTCAGGATACAGGCAGTTAACCGGCAAGGCACAGGTTATGCCCAAATGGGCAATGGGATTCTGGCAGAGCCGGGAAAGATATAAAACGCAGGATGAACTCGTATCGGCTTTACAGGAATTCCGTAACAGGCATATCCCCATTGATAATATAGTTATGGATTGGTTTTACTGGAAAGAAGATAACTGGGGCAGTCATGAATTTGATCCCCAACGGTTCCCTGACCCTAAAGGAATGCTTGATAAGGTCCACGGCCTTAACGGACACTTAATGATTTCGGTATGGCCTAAATTTTATCATACTACAGAACATTACAAGGAACTCGAACAGATTGGTGCCATGTATCTGCAGGCAACAAAGGATAGTGTACGCGACTGGGTTGGCAAGGGCTATGTAGGTTCGTTTTATGATGCTTATAATGCCCAAGCCCGGCAATTGTTCTGGAAACAAATGACCGATCATTTTAACGGAATTGGTATTGATGCATGGTGGATGGATGCTTCAGAACCGGATATCTTATCCAATTCAAGCATTGACTACCGGAAAAAGTTAATGAATCCAACTGCTCTTGGACCGTCGACTCAATATTTCAATGCATACGCCCTGGTAAATGCTCAGGGTATATATGAAGGTTCGAGGCAGACCTATCCTGATCAGCGTGCTTTCCTGCTTACCCGTTCAGGATTTTCCGGATTACAAAGATATGCTGCTGCTACATGGAGCGGTGATATTGCCACAAGGTGGGAAGATTTGCGTGCCCAGATTCCGGCAGGTATAAATTATAGTATGTCGGGAAATCCTTACTGGACAATGGACATTGGCGGCTTTTGTGTTGAAAGCCGTTACGTAAACGCCAAAGAAGGAAGCGCAGATCTGGATGAATGGCGCGAATTGAATGCCCGGTGGACGCAATTCGGAGCCTTCGCACCACTTTATCGCACGCATGGACAATTTCCTTTCAGGGAAGTATATAATCTTGCACCTGAAAATCACCCGGCCTATAAAACCATCGTATATTATGACAAGT
>DATAEX010000251.1:0-11455 GCA_036257765.1 Bacteroidales bacterium | reverse complement strand
GAAGAAGATCCAGGTCAAAGAACTGGAAAGGGCATATGAAGAAGTAAGGATGCAATGAGCGTTTCCATGCCTCCAGGTCTTCAGGTTTGCTGACTCACAAGACTAGCAGACTTAGCAGACTAGCAGACTTAGCAGACTTAGTAGACTTAGCAGACTTAGCAGACTATTTTTTCTTACTAGGCGGAAACCCAAACAGCGCTTTATACTGCCTGCTGAAATACTTTACATCGGAAAAACCTGTTCTATAAGCTGCTTCAGACACATTATATCCTTTATCCAACAACTGTGAAGCAATCGTAAGCTTGACTTTTCGGACAAATTCCAGCGGACCAAATCCTGTCAATCCCTTTATTTTATTATAAAAAACGGTTCGCCCCACACAGCAAAACTCAGCCAGTGTATCTATCGAAAAATCGTTTTCGTAATTTTCCTCTATAAAACTTACCACTTTTTTCAGGAATTCCTCATCTCGCGAAGCAACCTTGATCGGGCCAACCTCCACATCTTTCTTTACCAGCAACTTCGACATAACCTTTGCTCTCTGACTAAGCAGGTTCCGTGTAACAGCTTTTAAATATTCCATTTGGAAAGGCTTCACAATATAAGCTTCTGCGCCAGTTTCAATTCCTGCAATCTGATCATTAATTGCTGTCTTTGAAGTAAGCATGATCACCGGTATATGGCATGTATTGAAATTTTCTTTCAGTCTCCTGGTCATTTCCATTCCATCCATCCCCGGCATCATAATATCAGTTATAATAATATCCGGATTCATTGTTCCTGCTATATGCAGGCCCTCGTCGCCATTTTTGGCTCCTATACAGGTAAAGGCTGAGCGGAGCGCCTGTGAAACATAGCTAAGAATTTCCTGATTATCCTCTACAATTAAAAGTACCTGCTTCTTTCCCTGCTCAGGTGTTGATTCTGCAGGTTCTTCAGGCACATCTTCTGTTTCATCTGTTTGATGCCCTATAATCAGAGATCTGCTATTTTCAACCTCCGGTTGAAAGACGGCATTATCTCCGTAGTCTGGTTTTGATCTGGGCAATTTTACCGTAAAAGTACTCCCCTCTCCTACAACTGAAGAAATCAATATGTCTCCTTTGTGCAACCGTGCAAGCTCATAAGCAAGTGACAGACCGATTCCTGTTCCTGAAAAATCCTGGTTGCTCAGAATAGTATACCGTGTGAAAATATCCGAGAGGTTCTTTTCAGAAATGCCCGGGCCCTGGTCGCTTACGCTTATATCTATAAATTCACTTTCAGGCGGTGAATCTATTTTAACGGATACGCTTTTACCCTGAGCCGTGAATTTTATTGCATTAGAAATAATATTATAAATTACAGTGTCGAGCTTTGTGGGGTCACCGTAAATCGAAAATGATTCAAGTGTTGAATCAAATGAATAGTTAATATCCTTATGACGCGCAAGCGGAATAAAACTTTCATAGATATCCCGGGTAAATGAAACAATGTTGATTTTACCGACTTTCAGGATCATCCGGTTATTCTGAATTTTTCTGAAATCAAGCAACTGTGTGGTAAGGTGAAGCATTCTTTTGGCATTCTTGTGAATGATCCCCATCAGAGTTCTGTTTCTTTGTGAAATGCCGTGATTTGAAAGTATATCTTCGATAGGGCCGATAATTAACGTAAGAGGTGTTCTGATTTCATGCGAAATGTTAGTAAAGAACTGCAGCTTCAATTCATTCACTTTCTTTTCTACCAATAATTCATTGCGATACCTGTTTATACGAGTAATTGTTTTATAAATTGCCAATGTTACCACTACTGCAAAAACTACATAAAGTATGTATGCCGGAATGGTTCTCCACCATGGCGGGCGAATCTTAATAGTCAATACCCGTTCATCCGATCCCGATTCCTCGTTACTTTTAAGCGCCTTCACTCTGAAAATATATTTACCCGGTGACAAATTCGTATAGGTTGCTTTGTGCTGGTTTCCTGTTGAATTCCAGTCGTCCTCAAAATTCTCCAGCATGTATATATAATTTATTTTCAGGGGATCGATAAAGTCGAGTGCGGAAAAGCTTATACTGAAACTGTTCTGGCTATGCTTAAGAACTATATCATCAGTAAATGAAATGTTTTTGTTAAGTGGTGAACCCGACTGGTTTACCGGGACCTCCTTGTTAAAAAGCTGGAAACTTGTAAGTTCAATTCTGGGCTGAATGATCTCGGGCTCAAGATAAGAAGGATCAACCATTTCAACACCCCGAAAACCTCCAAAACAAAGGGATTGGTCCTGCAACCTGAAGCATGTATTTTCGGAAAAATTGCTGAAGTATAATCCATTGTAAGTGTTAAATATGGCAGCATTGCCTGTTACCGGATCAAGCCTCGTAAGTCCGTTCTCTGTGCTCAGCCATATTGAACCCCTTTCATCTTCCAGTATACCGAAGATAACGTCACTGCTCAGTCCGTTCGCGGTAGTAAAGTGGCTGATTATAAAATCCTTTTGTCCTGTTTCGACCCTGTCAACTCCGGCACCGAAGGTTCCCAACCATATCCGGCCTTTCGAGTCTTCAAATATCTGTACAATATCGTTATAGCTTATAGTGTTAGGATTTTTAGGATCTCTGAAAAAAGTCCTGAAATTATATTTCCCGCTGTCTATCGCCGATTTTTTAAGAAAATTAAGGCCCAGGGTTGTAGCTACCCATAAATTACCCCTTTTATCTACAAGTACATTGCGAACAAGATTGCTTGACAGGTTGCTGTTCTGCTGATTTATGCGGGTAAAACGGACATTACTATTGTAGGGATCCTCTATAAGAGTTACACCGTTACCGTACGTTCCTATCCAGGTCCTTCCTGAACGATCCTGAGAAATGCTGTAAACATTGTTGCTTCCCAGGGTAAGAGTATCCGAAGCATTGTATCCGTAGCGTCTGAACCGGATGGAAGAATAATTGGTATTTCCGGTCACCGGTTTTGTGGATACTGATAATCCGTCACCTTTTGATCCGATCCATATATAACCTTTATCATCATGAAGCATGGTATAAGTATTGTTCCTGTACGATTCAGGACCAATTCCGGGCAGAGATTCAAGGGTTAACTGCTCTTTGAGAAGGCTGTCATACAGGTAAATCCGGCCTCCTTTTGTGGCAACCCAGAGCATTTTATTCCTATCCTCCATAATGCAACGAACTACATTGTCGAGCATTTCGGCAAATTCACCTTCAGGTAGAAAATGCCTGAACGCTTTGTTCTCCAGTATAACTTTTTCAACGCCTCCCAGGAATTGTCCTGTGCCAAGCCACATCTGACCGGTATTATCTTCTGCAATTGAATGGATAATATTTGATGAAATGGAATTAGGGTTTGCCGGGTCATTTCTGTAAAAACGAAATTGATCCTGCTGTCTGTCAAAATGTGCCAGGCCTCCGCCATGAAGCCCGATCCAAAGATTGCCATGTCTGTCTTCAAAGAATTGCGGGCGTTCAAGATCAGTGAGATGTTTCATCTCAGGAGGGGTAAGTACATAATAACGGGATTGCAACGAGACCGGATCAACCCAGGTCACACCAAATTCAGCAGCAGTCAGCCATAACTGACCCTGACGGTCCTCATATATACCGCTAAGCCGGTTTCCATGAAATGGCACTGATTTCAATGTACCGGTCGAGGAAGTGACCAAAACTTTACCGCCATTAAAACCTATTATATGTATTCCTTTTGAATACCAAAGCATGCATATATTATCCGAAGGAAATTCCTTTCTCGATTTAGGATCGAGATGGTTATACTTTTGGTTTTTTTTGCCATAAGCAATGATTCCGGATTCCTCGGTTCCAAACCAAATTTCTTCCTGATCTTCACATACCGTGGTAAAGGAGGAATTTACGAAAAGATGCTGAAACCCAGCATTTCTTTTCTGGATATCATTTTTTGAGATATAGTTAATGCCCCTTCCCGTTCCAATCCATAAATTATTATTGCTGTCGGAATGGACAAATCTCACATTGTTATTCGATAACGAATGATTGCCTTTATCAGGATACTGATTCCCTGTATAAACGCCTTGTTGAGGATCATAATAAAGGACGAATATTCCGGAGTTTGATCCCAGTATTATTGTCTCATCATTATATTGAAGAAAACTGTTAATGCGGAAATTCTTTGACACATTTTCTTCATAATCAGGGATAGTGGAAAATACTTCCGTTTTGGGATTGAAATAATGATAATATCCATCATATGTTTCTGCCCATATAAAACCTTTCCTGTCTTCCCAAAGCCTGGTCACACGGTTATTGGTAAAATTGCTGGCGCTTTCCGATTGTCCTGTGAAAATCCTGAATTCATATCCATCGTATCGGTTAAGACCGTTCATGGTGCCGATCCACATAAAACCTTTACTGTCGAATAATATACTTGAACCGGTGTTCTGCGACAGACCCTGTTCTGTGCCGATGTGTTCAAACCTGAAAACATTCTGGGAAAAGATCTGCATCCGGATGCAGCACAAAACTGCAATCAGAAAAAGAATATTACTGTAATGCTTATGTTTTCCGGACATATCTCAACACGGATCATTCTCAGAAAGATAAGGATTTTTTAGGTTTTAAGGACTTCTTCGCGGCGTCAAAAAGAACACTGATGATAAATTGTCACCCTTCAAACGATAAATAATCACCCCTTCATTGGATGCTTTCAGTCTACATTAGATTGAACTTTCTCAAAGGCAGGTCTATGAAAATCTTACTTTTAATTTTTCTCTCAACAATTGCGTGGCAACCTCTTACTTCTCAATGGATAAATATAAAAGAAAAAGGCGCAGATGCTGAAGGGAAATTAATATGCACTACCGTAATTAATAATACAATCGACAGCCTGGCTGCAAAAGGTGGCGGAACTGTATATTTTCCGTCCGGACGTTATCTTACAGGACCTGTTATTTTTAAAAGCAACATTACACTTTACCTGGATGCAGGTGCTACAATAGTGTTTTCAGATGATTTTGACGATTACCTGCCTATGGTAAAAACCAGATGGGAAGATATCAGGGTATTGAATTTCTGTCCCCAGTTCTATGCATATCAGTGCGAAAATATTGCAATAAAGGGCGACGGGCACGTGGATGGAAACGGTAAAAAATGGTGGGATTTCTGGAACCAGGTTAGAACCGGCGCTCCAACTGACACAAAATGGCAAATGATTTTCAGGGAGCAAAATGCAGAATTACTTGAAAGGAATCAGTATCTGCGGGGGAAAAATGCCTTCTTACGTCCTCATATGCTTTTAACTTACGAATGTAAGAATGTATTGATCGAAGATGTAAGTTTTTCCGATCCTCCGTTCTGGACCATAGTGCCTACTTTTTCCGACAATGTAACAATAGATGGTATTACGATAGAAAATCCGGATTATTCTCCAAACACAGATGGCATCGATCTGTCTTCCTGCACCAATGTTCACATTTCAAACAGCCACATCAGTGTGGGTGATGATTGTATTGTAATAAAGTCGGGACGTGATGAGGATGGAAGAGAAGCCAATCGTCCTACAGAAAACCTTACAATAACCAACTGCACCATGCTTAAAGGCCACGGTGGTGTTGTCATTGGAAGTGAAATGAGCGGAAACGTAAAGAGAGTGGCTATTTCAAATTGCGTTTTTCAGGGCACCGATGTGGGGATCAGGATCAAGACCATGCGCGGAAGAGGCGGGATAGTTGAGGATGTAAGGGTTTCCAATGTTCTGATGTACGATATGGTCAATGAAGGTGTCATCATAACCATGCGCTATCAGCCCACTGATCCTGAAACTCTTTCTATAAGAACACCGGCTGTGAGAAATATACAGCTATCCGGAATTAATATAAGGAATGCGAACCGCGCTGTGGCCATTTACGGGCTCGAAGAAAAGGATGTGGAAAAGGTCACATTTACCGACATGGAAATCACTTCGGAAAGTGGGATCCTCCTTGAAAATGCCTCTGATATAAGATTCTATAACATAGGATTGAAAGTTAATAAAGGAATTCCTTTTGAAGCCAAAGATACCAGGGGAATTGTTTACGACAGGCTTACGGTAAATGAGCCGGATACCGGGAAACCTATAATAAAACTTACGAATTGTCATACGGTAGTGGTTTCAAACAGTTATCAGCCCGAAACCCTGACAAATTTCCTGGAACAGGATGCAGAGACCGGTGAACTCTATTTTCTAAACAATGTGTTTCCTAACGCTGGCAGGCTTTACAACGAAAACAAAAACCCTGTAAGCACTCAATCAAATATCCTTATGAAAACTGAACAAACCTTAACTAAAAATTAAATTATGAAGTATTCACTTTTTAACCGCTGTCTTTCCTTTCTGATGTTACTGATGCTGTCGGTTGCAGTAATGGCACAGAACGAAAGGAAAATCACGGGGACTGTCACCGACGTTAACGGTGATCCTCTTCAGGGGGCCTATGTAGTTCTAAAAGGCACCAACACAGGTGTAGTGACTGATGCCGAGGGTGCCTTTGCCATAACGGTTGAGAATCCTGAAAATGCCGTTCTGGTATTTTCGTACCTGGGTTTTATAACTGAAGAATTTCCTATCGGAACCCAAAGTTCCATCATTGTGGAGCTCGATGAAGATGTTACCACTCTTGATGAACTTGTTGTAATTGGCTATGGTGTGGTAAAAAAGCGCGATTTGACAGGATCGGTTTCGTCTATTAAATCAAATGAAATTACCAAAACCGCATCGAACAATGCGTTACAATCAATGCAGGGAAAAATAGCCGGCCTGGATATTACCAAAATGAGTGGTGAATCCGGGGCAGGAATCAATGTAGATCTGCGTGGTGTCCGATCGGTTTGGGCCTCAAACGAACCTCTGTTCCTAGTTGACGGAATTGAATATGGTTCGACACTTGACATAAACGCTTCGGATATTGAATCGATTGAAGTCCTGAAAGATGCTTCATCAACCGCAATCTATGGAACGAGAGGTGCCAACGGTGTGGTGATCATCACCACTAAAAAAGGAGCTTTAGCTGCTGAAAAAATGAAAGTTTCCTTCAATTCATATCTTTCGTTCAATAGTCCTACAAACCTTCCTAAGCTTATGAGCGTGGAGCAGGATTATCGTCTTCTTGCCGAAAGGCAAAGATTTGCCGCCGAAGATACTGATGACAGCTGGGGTTCCACAAGCTTATCTGAATATCCGGCAAGCACGGTTCTTTCAAACACAATTGATGCTCCCTGGGAAAAATCAGTTTATGAATTATACCAGGAAGGAGGAGTCGATTGGTTTGATATGATGCTTCATAACAGTACTACGCAAAACTATGAAATTTCGTTATCAGGTGGCTCTGAAAAGACTTCATTTATGTTTTCACTGGGCTACATGGATGAGGAAGGCCTTTTGAAAAATGACGAACTGAATCGTTATAACGGCAGGTTAAGTATTGATCATAAACTAAAGGATAACCTGAAAGTCGGTGCCGGATTCCTATACACATATCGCGATTGGGATCGCAGGGAAGATGATGTTTTTGGACAGCTTATTAAAATGCATTCCATTGCCGAACCCTATCAGTCAGACGGTACAATTCTGGACAGGCCTTCACAGCTGGCAGTAAGTCACACCAATCCTCTCTTAAACGAGGTGGAAGGTTACTATGATAATAATACGATCAGCAACAGGCTGTTCGGGAATGTTTACCTCGATTGGGAATTACTGAAGGGAGTAAAATTCAAATCTGTTTTCGGGCTTGACCAATATTCGAGGCGTGCCGGCGAATATGAGGATTACATGTGTACAGGAAATTATCAGACAGGCAGGTCCTCCTATTTTGAAGCTGAAAACGAACTGCAAATGAATTATTCCTGGGAAAACACACTCAATTACGGATTAACAATTGATTCACATGAAATACAATTACTGGCCGGACAGAGCGCATACCAGGATAAAAGTGAGGTCCACAACACCTTTGGTTTTGGTCTGCAGGATCATTACGGCAGGAATTCATTCTATGATCTTTCCAATATTGTTACCAAGCAAATCGCAGACAATTATGTACAAAGTAACATGCTTTCCTGGTTCGGACGACTGAATTACAAATTCAGGGGAAAGTACCTGTTTACTGCATCGTTCAGGGCTGATGGTTCATCAGTACTAGCCCCCGGTAATAAGTGGGGATACTTCCCTTCCGTAGCAGCAGCCTGGGTTATCAGCGAGGAAAACTTCATGAAATCGATGCCTGTGGTGAATAATCTGAAGCTACGTGCCAGTTGGGGAAAGGCTGGTAATTCAGCAGTTGATCCTTACCAGACAATGACAACACTTGGTATTGAAAAAGTCTATTATACATTCGGACCAATCGGAAACCAGGTGGTTTATACAGGTCAGATGCCGGCAAATCTTGGAAATCCTGATGTGACATGGGAAACAACTACCACTTATGATATCGGATTGGATATTTCATTACTCAGATCAAGAGTTTCCTCAACATTCGATTTGTATTATTCAAATACGACGGATCTGCTCCTATTTAAAGGCTTACCTGCTACATCAGTTTATCCTCAGGTACTGGCTAATGTAGGAGAAACTGAAAACACCGGATTCGAAGTATCACTGAATATCAGAGCTATTGAACAAGCTGATTTCAGATGGCAAACCGATCTGGCTTTCTCTACAAACCGCGACAGGATCGTCGCACTTTCCAGCGGAGAAGTAAGAGATGTTTCACGTCCCGAAACTGCACTGGTAGTTGGTGAACCGGTCCGTGCCTTCTACGATTACGAGGCCGATGGATGCTGGAGCATAGCTGAAGCTGAAACGGCTGCTGCTTATACACGGGTTCCCGGAGCCATTAAGCTGGTTGATGTAAATATGGATACGGTTCTGAATGATGCCGATAAAAGGCTTTATAATAAAAGCCCGAAATTTATCTTCAGTATGAACAATACCGTTAGTTATAAGAATCTTTCTCTATCTGCACTGGTATATGCAAGAGCAGGACAATGGATACGGTATGATTACAACACCGCATATAAACCGACCGAACAGGATGGCTCTCCTGCAGTTGATTTCTGGACACCGGAAAATCAGGATGCTAAATTCCCGAGGCCTGGTATTGTATCACAGAATGATATGCCTGCTCTGGCATACGAAAATGCGTCTTTTCTTAAAATAAAAGAAATTACGCTGTCATACAATATTCCGCAACCATGGATCAATAAAATCGGAATAACCAATCTCAGGGTATACACTTCGATGCAAAATTATCTCACATTCAGTAATCTCGACAATTACGATCCGGAAAGAGGCGGCGAAATTTCAAATCCTCTGGCCAAACAATTCATTTTCGGACTGAATGTTGACTTTTAATCCCTAATATGCTTCTATTATGAAAACAAGTATAAAATATATTATAGCAGTATTTGCCATATTGGCTCTGGCAAATACTTCATGCTCCGATTTTCTTGGTGAGGATAACCGGGCAGGTTCAACGGAACAAATCAAGTATATTACAAAGTCCGGCATTGACGGACTCGTAGCCGCCAGCTATTGCTATCTTAGAGGCTGGTATGGAAAGGAAGCAGCTTTCGGATTAAGTGAAGGCGGAACCGATACCTGGCTAACCGGCTATGATAACCGGCAAAAAGTGCTTATCGATTACAGCGGCATTACTCCGGAAGTAGCAACAAGTTCAAAGGAAACTATGAATGCCTGTTTTGATGAATACTGGGAATTGTTTTACACTGCAGTCAACACAGTAAATACAGGTATCAAATATGTTACAGAAGCATCAGTCGACATTCTGAGCGAAGGTGATCGTGAGAAATATCTTGGTGAACTGAAAGCCCTGCGTGCTTTTTATTACTGGCACCTGGTGGAAACCTGGGGACCGGTACAGATCAACACCGAACCGGTGAACAGCATTTCAACTCTTGCCTATCGTGACAGCGAAGAAGATGTATACGCGTTCATGCTTAATGACCTTGATGAGGCAATAGAGCATCTTGCTACAGCAACGGTAAAAACGGGAAGAATCAATTATTGGGCGGCAAAGGCCATAAAAGCCAGAATCATGCTATATAAAGCAAGTAAGTTCAACGATAACCAGGCCTATTCCGATGCCGCAGCCTTGGCAGAAGAAGTGATCGCCGGAAGCGGAAGTTCATTTTATCCACGGTACATTGATATTTGGAGCGGAAGTCACGAGGACGGCATCAGCAACAGCGAAGTGATCTGGTTTGTTGAATATTCAAGTGTGCTGGAGAATAATATAATGCCACCGCGATTGAAACTTGATGAAGATGCCGAACGCATGCAATGGTCTCAGATGATGCTTCGAAATGCGCAAAATGCTATAGGAGGAAATGCTTCTCACCTGATGTTTGTAGGCGTATGGAATTTGGTACCGGGACTTACCGGAATCATGATCCGTACCGATACGGAAGCAAAAAAATCGCTGAGATATTTTGGAGGAACATATAGCCTTGGGAATTCTTATCAGGCATATAGTAAAGGATTCACCAGATATGTACCTTCGGGTTACCTTCTCGATCTGTATAACGATGAAACTGATCAGCGTTACCAGGGTTCATTCCGGGACGTGTATTACATTGCACCGTCGCTACAGGCTGCATTTGCCGATACAGCAACCCCACCAGCAGGTTTTGAAAATATAAGCGATACCGCAATTTACCTTTCAAAAAAGCCAGTTACCGCAAGCCAGATCGCACGTGCGGCTAACCGCTATGTATTGTTCAGCAGGACCGATGTGGGCAATTCATCGGTATACCCGCTCTACCAGGATGATGAAGGAACTTTGCCGACAATTGCCACAGGTACTTCAGGTAACAGCAACTTCAAAGGAAACCGAATGTTTATTCAGCTGAAAAAATTTGATGATCTCACAGGCTCAATCATCCGCGACCTTGCTTCGCGTGATGCATTTGTTATAAGGCTTGCTGAGATGTATCTCATTGCAGCAGAAGGATACATGAAATCGAGTCAACCTTCCCTGGCCATTGAAAAACTCAACGAACTCCGAACCGCACGGGCCAACGAAGGGCAGTCGAATGTACTGACTGCCGGTGAAGAAGCACAGGTGAATTCTGGTGATATTAATGTGATCCTCGATGAAAGGGCACGCGAACTGTGTGGTGAACAACAACGGTGGTTCGATCTGAAACGCACAGGAAAGCTTATTGAACGGGTTACCATGTACAATGGAACGGCAGGCGCCAATATCCAGAGTTTTCATGTGCTAAGACCCATACCTCAGCCTCAAATGGATGCCGTAAGCAACAAAACCTCCCGCCCCGATCCGGAAGGATTCTGGCAGAATGAGGGATATAATTAAAGAAGTTTGAAGAAGGAGTTTGATAGGGTTTGAAATAAGAAGTTTGAAGAAGAAGATAAACCCTGTCATTCTCCGGTTCGGCTGAGGCTCCGCCTCAGCCGTATTATTTCAGCA
>DATAEX010000192.1:0-3225 GCA_036257765.1 Bacteroidales bacterium | reverse complement strand
GTAATATTTGTATTCCAGGACAATGGGTACGGAATTTCTGTGCCAAAGGCTGATCAGACTGCTACAAGAAAGGTAGCCAATAATTTCAGAGGTTTCAAAAACCTGAGGATCATTCATTGCAATGGTAAAGATGTTTTCGATTCAATGAATGCCATGGCAGAGGCAAAGGAATGGGTATTAAAAAATCAAAAGCCCTGTATCGTTCAGGCCAACTGCGTAAGAATTAAGTCACATTCCAACTCTGACCGTCATGAACTGTACCGCGATGATGTTGAACTGAATTATGTAAGTGAATACGATCCTCTGGGCAAGTACAGACGTTTGTTACTGAGGTATAAACGATTTACCGAGGATGAACTTAGAGCAATAGAGGAACAGGTAAAAGCTGAGGTTAAAGAAGCTCATAAGAAAGGCATGGCCGCGCCTGATCCAACACCCGAATCTGCAACCGATAACGTGCTGCCTGAGCCGTATGTTTCCCAGAAATATCCTGACGGGACTCATAAATTTGACGGCCCTAAGAAAAAGTTGATTGAAGCCATTAACGAGACACTTAAAGATGAATTCCGGCGAAATCCTGACACATTTACCTGGGGTCAGGATATTGCGAATAAAGATAAGGGAGGAATCTTCAATGTTACCAAGGGAATGCAACAGGAATTCGGCATTGAACGTGTATTTAATTCACCCATTGCCGAAGATTTCATATTAGGAACAGCAAATGGTATGTCACGATTCAATAAAAAAATCCGGTTGGTAATTGAAGGTGCTGAATTTGCTGACTATTTCTGGCCCGCAATGGAACAGTTTGTTGAAACGACTCACGATTACTGGCGTTCAAACGGACAATTTTCGCCCAATTTGACTGTACGCCTTGCTTCTGGCGGATACATTGGTGGCGGGTTATATCATTCACAAACCTCGGAAGGGGCGCTTTCTACATTCCCGGGTGTAAGAATTGTGTATCCATCCTTTGCCGATGACGCGGCAGGATTATTGCGAACAAGTATGAGAAGCGAAGGCTTTACAATGTTTCTTGAACCTAAAGCACTTTATAATTCTCCGGTAGCAGCAACTCCGATCCCCGAAGACTTTGAGGTGCCATTCGGAAAAGCAAGGATAAGACGTGAAGGATCTGACATGACGGTTCTGACATATGGAAATACTACCCATATGTGTCTTCAGGCCGCAGAAAAAATAGCAATAGAATCCGGTGCCAGCATTGAGGTCATAGATCTGCGTTCGCTCATTCCACTTGATAAGGATACCATACTCAACTCAGTGAAAAAAACCGGTAAGGTGCTCATAGTACATGAGGATAAGGTATTCTCGGGATTTGGTGCGGAAGTTTCATCTGTCATTACTGAAGAAGCATTTGAATATCTTGACGGTCCCGTAAGAAGAGTCGGATCGCTTTTCACACCAGTCGGATTTAGCCGCATACTTGAAAAAGCAATCCTTCCTAACACGGAAAAGATTGAAAAGGCTATGAACAACTTACTGGACTATTAAATAAATTACCATGGATAAAATCGGCCTTATCTACAGTTTTAACACCCGAAGAACATCACAGGCAGCAGAAAAACTTGCTCAGGAATTAGGCAATTCCATTGAAAAATTAAATGCAGAAACAATAACAGAAGAGCAGCTTCTCTCCTTTAAAAATCTTATTATTGGTGTCCCCACCTGGTTTGACGGAGAGCTGCCTAATTATTGGGATGAATTTGTTCCTGCGCTTGAAGATCTCGATCTCAAAGGGAAAAATATAGCAATATTTGGAAATGGTGATCAGAAAGGATATCCCGAGAATTTTGTTGATGGTATTGGGATAATGGCAAAAATTTTTGAAAGCCGGGGGGCCAAAATAATCGGATTTACGCCTGTGAAAGGATATCAGTTTGAAACATCACAGGCGGTACGTGGAGACCAGTTTACAGGCCTAGCACTCGATTTTGAAAACCAATCCTCCCAGGTAGCTCCTAAAATAAAAAAATGGGTGGAGCAGTTGAAGAAGGAATTTGAGGAAAATTAAATTTTATTTCTTTGAATAAGTAGCAGGATTCAGGGCAGCCCTGTTCCAGCTCAATAAAAATCGCTTGATTTTTTCGGGATCATAACCCTTTCCAAGCTCAAGCAGTCCGGTATCTTGCGTATGTAATCGTTTTCCGTTGCCGTCAAGAATGAGTAATACCGGGAATCCAAATCTTTGAGGATATTCGAGCCTGGCCAACACCTCCGGATTTTTGTTTTCAGGGCTATAGTTCACTCTAACCAGAATATAATCAGCTTTCAAAATAGAATCAACCTGCTGTTCCGATTTAAAGAAACCATGAAGCCTGATACACCAAGGGCACCAGTTGCCGCCCACCTGAACCAGCACATTTTTATTCTGCTCACCGGCTGCTTTTATGGCGGCTTTTAATTCAGCTGCGGCATCAGCAGATGGGTTGTAAATTTTTACAGAATCCTGGCCTATTGCTATGCCAGGAATGGAAAGAATCAGAAATATGACAATGTATTTCATGGCTGTGAAAGTTATATAGTTTTTGTTTTTTTAAAGAGCTGCTTCAGAAAAGCGTACATCGGAGGCAGAAAGGAAACGAAGATTATAGCAAGGACAACTAATGAAAAATTCTCTTTTACAAAAGGAATATTTCCGAAAAAGTAACCGGCAAAGCTGAATATGTTGACCCATAGAAGATTTCCTATTATGCAAAACATAAGAAACCTGCGATACTTCATAGTTCCTACACCTGCTACAAATGGAGCAAAGGTGCGGATAATTGGCATAAACCTTGCAATTACCAGTGTTACACCGCCATGTTTTTCATAAAAGGCATGTGTCTGATCCAAATATTTTCGCTTGATCAGTTTGTAATTCTTATCATAAACCTTGGTTCCCAGATAGCGACCAATCGCATAATTTGTATTGTCACCAATAAAAGCAGCACTCAGACATAAAGGAACCAGAAATAAAATATTCAGCGGATTACCATCCATTGCGGCAACGGCCCCGGCAGCAAACAACAATGAATCACCGGGAAGAAAGGGAGTTATAACCAATCCGGTTTCACAAAAAATAATCAGGAAAAGAATAGCATAGGTCCATGATCGGTAATCCGTGACTATTTCCACCAGATGCTGATCGATGTGCAGAATAAAGTCAATGAAAAAATGAAATAGATCACTCATGATTTAAAATTGAACTGCAAAACTATTTAAAAA
>DATAEX010000238.1:0-2306 GCA_036257765.1 Bacteroidales bacterium | reverse complement strand
CCTGCGTTCATAGACATTTCGCAGCAATATTATTCCCAATCCGATTGTCCCGATGATTAGTCCCAGTCCGCTCAATGCCATGAACACTGAAAGATAAGTGTTTTCAACACTGTTGAATATAGCCAGACGGCTGCTGGCAGGCACAACATCAATACCATAATCTGCCAGGCTGGCTGATAAAACCGAAGAAATGCCTTCCAGTTTGTCCGCAGGTCCGTCTGCCAGTATAATCCGCGATCCGCCGGCCGATGGAAATTGTTTCCTGAATACTTTTTCGGAGATTAAAATGTTTCCCTGGAAAATAGAATTGTTAATTGAACCCGTAATTACAAGCCCGATTTTTTTCCCTGCCTCATTAATATAAAATAGCGTATCACCTATCTTCTTCTTCAGACTGTACGTTAAAACTGTCTGATCGGCAAATGCAGGAAATATAGAATCATTGATATAACGGTCGAGTTCCATCCATGGTTGTGCTGTTGATGCGGCCGGAAGTTTTATAAATGAAAAAGCCCCTGTTGAATCAAATTCCACCGGATTTACGGAAAGAATTTCCGGTTGCTGTGCCTGGTTCAGATTAAGACAACTTGCATCATCTCCGTCGATTTTTTCAAATTGCAGGAACCGAACCCCCTGCAGACTTTTACTGTCATCCTGGATAAGCCTTTCTTTGCCCACGCTGCTGTTGAGATCAAATAACACGGGACTTATTGTTTCCGCCCACAACAGATAACCTCCGGTTCCGGATTTGCGAATTTCCTCGGTTCCGTGGTACGTTTTACGGTATGCACCGGTAAGAATGACAGTAAACGTCCCCACCGCAAGCAATGCGATAACGGCCAGACTTCTTCCCGGATTTCGCTTCAGGTTACTGATCGCAAGAATTCGTAAAGTTGGTACCATAGTGGCCCGGCGAAAAGAATTTCCCCCGGTTAACTCTTTTACAAAAGCTAACCCGCATAGAAGAAACATTGCTCCCGAAATGAGATACAGTAAAGGATGATCTGTCGATCCTGAAACAAGCGATATAATTACCGGTATTAATGACAATGCCAACAGGATCATTGCAGGCAGATAACCCGTTGGTCTTTTCCCGGTTATAAGACGATTGCGTGATATCGGACCTTTTATGACTGAAGTCACAGGTTTACTCAGTTTACGGATAGTAAAAATGTATACCGGGATAATTGCAAACACCATACTGATTACAGCCCCTGTTAACAAGGTGCTGCATGTAATATGAACTTTTAACATATCCATGCGCACCATATCATGCCAGATTGTATTAATACCTGCAATCAACGCATAATTGTAAAGGATACCCAGCAGTGCCCCGGCAATACTCCCTGCCAGAATAACCAATGATGATTCTGAGATCCTCAGTATTAGTATCTTCTTATTACTGAGACCGAGTCCGCTTAGTAAAGCAGTTTCCGGAGATCGCCTGTCAAAGTGCAATGAATAAAGAAGAACTGTGAGAAGCAAACCGGCGGCAATAACAAAAAAGCTCATGCCCAGGAAAAGCTCAGTGAAATTAACGGCGTTTTCAGCTGCACTCATACCGGCACCCCTGACATCGACCAGCTGAAATCCCAGATCCGAGGGTTTGATGTGTGTGAGCAAAATTGAAGTCAGCGAATCTTTTGGTGTGAGTGATTCCTGAAATCTCATGGTTGTGGCTGACCCAAAATGGTTCTCCCATATTTGTTTACCTTTTTCAAGCGACAGCAGTACTTTGGGCGTGCCGCGATAATCATCCCAGTATATTTCATCCTTGTTCCGTATCTTCTTCAGATCAATAGGAACACCTGCATCCCAGTCACTACAATTGCCTGCTTCTGAAAGTCCCGGGAATTTTGGCATCAGCGTGCTGTCAACACGGGCTGTGTTTCCGATGATTTCCTTTACTAAGAATTTCTGACTGGTTTCGTAAAGCTTGCGCATCGGGCCTATTTCATAATAAGCCAATACAACCGAATCACCTGCACGGGCACCCAGGTCATCTGCTGTCCATTGGTTCAGAATTATTTCATTTTCACTAAGATCATTTCCTGATAATGAAGGCGACACTGCTGAAGCAAAGGAGTAGGGGGTATGATTACCATTTGTACCGATATCATTGACCAGGTAAGTAACGATTTCTTCATACCGGAGATCCAACCTGTTTGCCACATGTTGCACAACCGTATCAATAAAAATGCGGTCAGAGATCAGATCATAAGTAGATCCTTGCCTTTTTTTAATGTACAGACCCATGTCTTTGAGTGACCATACGCGTTGCATTGAATCCTCAACGGCAGATACCT
>DATAEX010000234.1:0-2421 GCA_036257765.1 Bacteroidales bacterium | reverse complement strand
TTTCTATGTCAGATCACGCTTGTTCAATAAATTCCGGTTTTCAGGCAGTTTACTGGCTCACTTCATACCTGCAATCGGCCAGATGTCAATTCTCCTCTTTGTTTTGGTCAGGAATGAAAATCCGCGCGGGCTGATCTGGCAAATTTCCAATGTTTCCTATTTTTTTATTCAAGTGCAGTTATTGATCTATAATCTGGTAACTTTATTTCTCATTTATAAATATCGGCGTGAAATACCGAATTTCACTTCATCAAGTGAGCAATTAAAGATCAACTGGCTGTTGGTTATCACTTATGGAGTAACCATTGCTTCACTTATTGATTTTATATTTTATCTAATACCAGGGCTGTCTGATCTGGAATTGGGATATATTTTATTCTGGATGTTTATTCAGATTTTCTTTTTTAAATCGCTGATACAGCCCGATCAGTTTCTTGGTTTGGATGAGAAGAAAACCCTGCCTCCAAAACTTTCATCCGATATGGGACAGAAATATTTCAGGGATATTGAAGAGGTGATCCACTCAAATAAGTTGTTCCTTGAACCTGATTTAAGTCTCCATAATGTAGCCCAGGCGGTAAATCTTTCGGACCGGGTAGTTTCGCAAGTCATTAAAATAAACACCGGCAATAATTTCTCGGATTACATTAACCGGAAAAGAATTGATTATTCCAGAAATCTTCTCGAAAATTTTACCGGATCGGCGAAAAATATTCTTGAGGTTCTCTATGAATCGGGGTTTAATTCAAAATCAGTTTTCAATTTACAATTCAAGAGACTTACCGGCCTTTCACCTAAAGAATACAGGAAACAATATGCAAATCCTGAAACTTTTTAGACCGTTCTTTAAAGTAGTCCTGAATCATGAAAACGGTCGATTTTCTTCAGGCTAACCTGTTCATTTGACGCAAAAATTCATGTTTATTAAAATATACCTGTATGAGAAATTTGACCCTTATACTTATCCTGGCATTATTCAATAGCATAAATGCGCAGGAAAAAAAGAGCATAGAAGCGACTTATATAAGTTCAGCCATCAGCATAGACGGAATTTTAGATGAGCCGGTTTATTCAAATGCCATTCCAGCCAGGGAATTTTTACAGTTGCAGCCATACAACGGTAAACCATCATTACAACCTACAGAAGCATATTTTTTCTATGATCAGACAGCGGTTTATGTAGGAGCAAAGCTATTCGACAGTTCTCCGGACAGTATTTACAATTTTCTGTCGGAACGGGATGCAATCGGTTCATCGGATTATTTCGGGGTTTATCTGGACCCTTATAATCAGGGGCAATTGGCATACGGCTTTTTTGTGACACCTGCAGGTGTACAGCTCGATCTGAAAGGTATTAAAAGCGACCATGACTATGAGGATACATCCTGGGATGCAGTATGGTCGAGCAAGACACGAGTAACGGAAGACGGATGGGTTGTTGAAATAAGGATACCCTTTTCTGCCCTTCGGTTTCCCGAAAACGGAAATGGTATATGGGGCATGAACATGTTCAGGAACATAAGAAGGTACAACTCCAATAACTCATGGAATTATATCAACCGGGAAGTATCAGGGTTTATTCATCAGCAGGGTAACCTGACGGGTATGGTAAATATAAAGGCACCTTTGAGATTGTCATTAACTCCCTATGCAGCGGTTTATTCCGAGTTCAGTGAAGAAAAATCGTCACCTGAATGGATGTATAAAGGAGGTATGGACCTTAAATACGGGATAAGTGAAAGTTTTACTCTCGACATGATGCTGGTTCCGGATTTTGGCCAGATTCAGCCCGATGATAAGCAGCTCAATCTTACGCCTTATGAATTATATTATTCCGAACGAAGGCAGTTCTTTACCGAAGGAACCGAATTGTTCAACAGGGCCGGGATATTCTATTCACGAAGGATCGGTGCTTCACCTAAGTTTGCTTATAAGGCCGGGGATGATCTCGATATCAATGAAACGATTATTAACAGTCCCTCAGAAACTCAGCTTTTAAATGCCACCAAGGTATCGGGCAGGACTTTAAAAGGCAATGGCATGGGAATATTGAATGCCATGACGTTGCCGTCCTATGCGACCATAAGGGATACGATTTCGGGGAATGAACGCAGGGCACAAGTACAGCCTTTTACAAATTATAATGTCATGGTCTTTGATAAATCACTGAAGAATAATTCATACTTCAGCCTGATCAATTCCAATGTGGCCATGATTAATGATCCGTTCATGGCCAATGTGACAGCAACCGATTTTCAAATCAGGAATAAGGCCAAAAACTTCGTTTTTAGAGGAAAAGGCGGGTTAAGTTATAGAAATGATGATAAAAAAGAGACAGGTTTTTTTGCTGAACTTAATGCTGGTAAAAACAGCGGAAAACTTCAATACAGTCTCACACAATCGGTATCATCAGATAAATTC
>DATAEX010000187.1:0-11709 GCA_036257765.1 Bacteroidales bacterium | reverse complement strand
CTTTTACAATGGTTATCCCGCTGAAATGTTTTTTCATCAGATCAATTGCTGTATTAAAAAGACAATGAGTGGTATCTGCATCAAACCATGATACCGGGACGGGATGTGTATCTGATGGTAATGCTTTTCGACCCGGAAGGGATGTACAGGACGTAAGCAATATCAACAACAATACGGTGTTGCTAAAAGGCTTGAAAAAGAACTTCAGATTTCGCCCCTTATTATTTGAAACTGAATTTTTCAAGCGGTATTTGTGTGTTCAGCTTTTTCCCCACAAAGTCAATTTTAGTATAATCACCGCCTGTTTCAAGCATTTTAATCCTTAATACGGTGAGGTCGTTTTTATCAAACCAGATCTGGACTTCATTAAGCATTTTACGCATGGATTCTGCCTTTGGAACCAGTGTCACAAAGTAGTTCTTTTCATTCTCAAAATAACCGGTTTTAAAATCTTTTTCATTTTTCAGAATATCACCCTGGATGCAACCACTGATAAAATTGTTCATTTCACGAAACATCCGGTTCGATTCGATATCGTATTGTTTCTGACCCTGATCTTCTTTAATAAAAATCTTTCCCCCGCTTATTATAATGAGATATTTGTAAGGCTGAATATATTCCCAACGTATGTTATTATCCTTTTTGTAGCAAAAATGTCCTTTCGAAATGATAGTATTTGAAAGTACACTGAGGTTCTTTTCCTGTACAAAATCGCTTTCGATTGTATTCACTTTGCCGGCCATGGATTCAAGTTTTGATTTAAAACCGGGCACATCTTTCATTGGTTTATCCTGATCCTGAGCAGATAAAGGGATACCGAACAAACAGATAAGGCTTATATAAAGCAGTTTAGTAAACATAGGCATGAATTGTAAGGAATTCGTCAAGACGGGAAATACTATATCCTTTCTCATTGAGATAACCCATAAGACTGTCAATAGCTTTCACGTTCCAGGGTTTATTATCATGAAAAAGAATAATGTCACCGTTTTTAACTTTACTTATGACGTTCTTAATCAGTTTCGATTCATTTTTTATAACCGTGTCTCCGGATTTAAGGCTCCATCCTATTGAAAGATATTGGAGATTATTAATGGCTTTTGAAATTGTCGGATTGGTCACACCATAAGGAGGCCTGAAAAGTTTCATTCGTTTCCCGATAATGGAATATATAACATTATCAGTTCTTATCATTTCATTCTCCATTCTCCGGGAAGAGAACAGATCAAATAAATAATGATGTGTGAAGCTGTGTGAGCCAATCAAATGTCCTTCCTTGTCAATCCTTTTGATAATCTCGGGATTCAATTCTGCTTTGCTGCCGATAACAAAAAATGTTGCCTTCACATTATGCTTTTTGAGAATATCAAGGATCATAGGCGTAACCTGTGCATCCGGACCATCATCAAAAGTAAGGGCAATTTTCTTCTTGTCCCTGTCCCCGCTATTGATTGATTTTATGTAGAAATCGGACTGTATATTTTTGGAACCCCATGTCAATATTGCTACAAATACAAGAATGATGCCGATATATATCAGTTTACTTACATGTATAAGGTAATCCGCTGCAAGGACTACCAGTAGAATGATTACTAATGCTATGATAGTATTCCGATAATTCAGCATTTTTCGAGATAGTAAACTGAATGATATTTCCCCCTGAGATTATTATAAATCAAAACGGAATTGACTTCCCCCGGCACGGGAATATCATTTAACGAGAGCAAATTCAGTTTTTTGTGCTTCATAATATACCAGGCGAGCCATACGGCAAAAGAGGCCGATGTGTCGTATTCACCGCATAAATGTTTGAAACCCGTAACGGCCGACTTATTAAAAATACCGCTGACAAGCTTATGATAATATTGATCGTAACGCACATCACCATTATTACCCAGTATCACAAGATCGATCTTTTGGGATAAAATGCCTTCTCTATCAAGGCATTCCGCTATTTTGCGGTTAATATCATTAACATGGCCGTCGTAAAAACATGTGAGAGATTTAATACTCACCTCATCAGTATATTTCTGTTTACCATTCAGCATTAAGAATGCAGCACCTTCACCGGCCAGACTGCCTCTTGTTTTATATTCATACAACCTGTCTTTCTCCACAGGATGATTCTTCCATAAACCAAGCCGTGACGTGATTGCTAATGACGTATCCGTAACCTCATCAAAACCACCCACCAAAATATTCTTTGAGGGATCCTCATGAAGTTGCATTAATGCATCTTGCAGAGCATTTTCAAAGGAAAAACCACGTTGGGTATATGTGGCATTGTAACCGTGGCATTTAACAGCAAGTGCTATAGCACCGGCAACTGTATTATGAGTTGATTGTATAAAAGGAGTCGGGTTAAGAAGTTTTTCTTCAGAGGTATAAATCGAAGAAAGGAATTTTTCAGTATCCTCCAGGCAACCCAGCGCTGTACCTGCTATTATTCCATCGGGCATATTAATACCTGTATCATTCATACATTTTCGGGCGCAATATACGCCCATTTTAACGATCCTGCTCATACGCCGAGCAACCATAGGATCGATAAATTCACGATAGGCAGGTTCAATGCATTTCATATATCCCAAATCCGGATGTGCCGGAGCATCATTGGGTAATATCTGGTCACCAATGATCTTTTGAGGAGATACTATCGATATTCCCTTTATATAAGCATTCATCTCAGTTTCCCGAAATTATTAATGATGAGTTATTACCTCCGAAACCGAAAGAATTCGACATCACATTCCGAAGTGTGACCTGGGAAATCATTTCACTTGCAGGAGTGAACTTCAGTTCCTGCATTTTTTGTGAAAAGTTGAGATTGGGGAAAATACATTGGTTCCGGATCGCAAGGATGCTTATTACGGCTTCAATCGCACCAGCTGCTCCTAATGTATGACCGGTATAGGATTTGGTGGAACTACACGGTGGAACATTATTACCGAATAATCTTTCGATAGCGATTCCTTCTGACAGATCGTTGTTCTTTGTCCCGGTACCGTGTGTATTTATATAATCAATTTCATTCGAATCAAGTCCTGCTGTTTCAAGGGCCAGTTTCATAGCAAGGAGTGCGCCGTTTCCGTCAGGCGAAGACGCCGTTTGATGAAATGCATCACATGCGTTCCCATAACCTTTTATTTCTGCCAGTATTTTTTTGTTATCATTATAAACTGATTCTTCCGATTCAAGAACCAGGAATGCAGAACCTTCGCCCAGATTTAGTCCGTTGCGGTTCTCATCGAAAGGCCTGCACTGTTCCCTGTCAAGGATCATAAGACTATTAAAACCATTCAGTGTAAATTTTGTAAGACAATCTACTCCTCCTGCCAGGGCGGTTTTAATCTTTCCCTGTTTAATCAGCCTTGCTGCAAGCATTATTGCATTGGCCGATGAAGAACAGGCAGTATTTATCGTCGACAGGAATCCTCCAATGCCAAAATAGTCAGCTATTATTTCAGTGCCGGCTCCGCAATCGTGCCCTGCAACTTCGGCGATCTTTCCTCCTTTTTTATTTTTCAGAAACTCCTTATAAAAATTTTCTGTTCTGTCCATTCCGCCTATAGTAGTTCCTGAAATTAACGCACACTTTTCAAGTGATTTTTCATTCAATTGTGCCTGATAAATGGCCTGTCCCGCTGCTATAATCCCCAATATAGCAGTGCGTGAACGATAATGCTTCCTGATACCGGCCATGTCGCGTAATTCGTCATTCGATGCCTTGATTTCGCCAGCCGGTATTTCATCTTTATAAATAGTATCGATCAGTTGAATTTTGCCAATACCGGATTTTTGTTCATGAAGAGAAATTCCGACGCTTTCAGCATCCGAACCAATTGCAGAAATTATTCCGATTCCTGTTACGAAAACCCGCGGCACGATTAACCCTTATTATTGGCTCTTATATGTTCAGCCATTGTTTTAACGGAGCGTAGCACTTTTTTTCCTTCATCAGCGGTGGAAAGCTTAAGACCATATTTTTTCTCAAGCAGAACAATAAGTTCAAGGGCATCTATTGAATCAAGTCCGAGTCCTTCCACAAACAATGGTTCATTTTCATTTATATCATCGGGTGTCATCTCTGTGAGATTGAGCGCTTCAATGATTTCATTTTTTAAAGTAGCTATAAGTTGTTCCATTTTAAATATTCACCGTGAATAAATTTCTTTTATATTTTCGGCATCAAAAATAGCAAATCCTCCTTTTTCAGGTTCAGATTTTTCGACCATAAACAGGCAGCAATCATAATGATTGGCATCACATTCTATCCATCCTGTGAAACAATTTTGAACTACTTTTTCATCAAATAGAAGCCTTATATAATCATAAATTGCCTGTGTATCGAAATTTTCGGCAATAAAAAATGCACTTTCTCCAAAAAGTTTATGCCGGATGCAAATCTCCCCAATTACAATATTGGGCAGGGTATAAACGAATACTGACGGACTTGGAAAATAAGAACTGCGATCTTTTATGGATTGCTGATGCGCACAATCGCTATCTATGGATGATGCTGCATTGTAGAGAACAATGCCAAAATCTTCGCCTTTGAAATTGCGATCTTTCCCCTGCATTAATATTTCTGAAGCCAGAAATCCAAGTTTACAGAGGCTGTCCATTTTATAAAATTTCGGGTAACTGATTCCAAAATGTTTGTATGCTTCCGCAAAAAATGAAACAGGCTTTTCTTCAGTTCCCGGGAAAATAATATTATCGTTCCTGGATATTGTCTTATTCCGGATTTTGCAGTAATCAGTTATGAAGTAGTCTAAAGCCATGGTCATTTTGTTATAATCAGGGCTGCATTGCTGCCTCCGAATCCGGAAGCAATTTTCAAAAAACCATAAACTTCGGCATTGGTGTTATGGTCAATAACTGCTATGGGCTGCGTAGTACCCGGGGTTGAATATCCTAATGTTTTGAACAGAACATTGTTCCTCATTGAATATAATCCTGCTGCAATTTCAATAATGCCGGCTGCTCCCAGTGTATGTCCCCAATAGCCCTTCAGACTATTTACAGGAACGTGATTCAGTCCGGCTCTTGTCAGCGCAATCGATTCCATTTCGTCATTGTAAGGTGTTGCGGTACCATGAGCGGATATGTAATCGATAGGATTTTCCGGCTCAAGTGTTTTGCTGATTGCAATATAAAGGCCTTCTCCCGTTCGCGATGGTCCCGAAATATGATTAGCATCATTACTTGAGAAGCCTTTTCTGACAATTAATGCATCTTTACCGGCTAAATTTTTATCTGCAGTAAGTATTATTGTACCGGCAGCTTCACCGAGAGACAATCCTGTGCGTTCATTATCAAAGGGCTTGCATGGTCCGTCACACAGCGATAAAAATGAATTAAATCCCGAAAGAACAAATTCTGTTACCAGATCGGCACCCGATACAATAACATGTTCATATCTCCCTGACCGGATCATACGGGCTCCGATATTTACCGCCAGCACTCCCGAGATACATGCATTGGAAACAACAACGGGAGTATTCTGCAGGCCAAAGAATGACCGGATCCTGTCCGCAGTATTCCACAAATAAACCCTTTTTTGATCGGTATGGAAAGAATTTTTATTATCAAGAATATCTATATTACCCTTTGTTGTTGAAAGGATTAAAAGAACATTTTCTTTTTGAATATCTATACCGGTATTGTATAAAGCATCTTTAACCGAGCAAATAACAAGTTTTTCAAAAAGAGTAAAATCGTAGGGTTCGGCAAAACGCGAAAATTCATTTTCAAGCCGTGCATGATCAGTTATTGATGCCCAGAAGGGTTTAGGAGCAAGTTGAGTATTATGATGGATTTTGATGCCAGTCTGGCCTCTTAGAATATTGGTTGCGTTTTCCACGCTGGTAAATCCCAGAGAAGATATTATATTATCCGATGCTATAAAAACTGGTTTCAAATCTTTTACAAATCATGCAAGGTTATGCTTCTTTTTCCATTCATGGTAAAATGGCGGAAAATCAAGAAGCAGTTCCATTTCCAGATTTAAAAATACCTGGATGGACGAACCCGTTGCAACTACTTCATCGGTCTCGTTCCTGAAAATTGTATAGTCATACTGAAGTTTTGCCGCTTCACAATTCACAAAACGTGTTTCGATAACGGCATAGTCACCGTATTTTAATGGCCTTTTAAAATCACAGGTCACTTTTACGAGAGGAATAAGAACGCCGCGACTATGGAAATCCATGTAATTTATTCCATGCAGAATACCAAAAGCTTCCCTCCCGTCTTCAAAGTATTTGATATAATTACCGTGCCAAACGACACCCATTGAATCCACATCACTGAAACGCACCCTGGTTTTGGTACGACAAACCAGTTCATCCATATTCATAACGTTTAATTCGGGAAAAAACCCCGTATTGTTGTCAAAACGGGGCATAAATATAGTCATTAGCTTTTCTAAATCACATGCTTCGTCAAAAAAATAAGATACAGGCAACCATCATATGACTGCCTTGATCACGGTTGTCTGCTGCCCTTTGGACCTATGAATATTGCAGTTACCTTCTGCTTCAATATTGAGGTCCTCATTAAGACTGAAAACAGCAGGATAAATCTTTTATATTAAGGAAGTTTTATTTCGATTTCAGCCAGATCTTCATGATATTATAAACTGTGCTTGCCCAGTAATTACGGAAGCCAATGCCACTGGCTTTTACTTCAAACCGGCGTGAATCAACTATTTGCCCGTTGTCCTGGTTAAAAAATACAACATAATAACTTCCGGTTTCCTGAGCCTTGTTTAAGTTTTCGGCTACGAATAAAAGCCCGAGACCGGATTTTCCGCTATTTTTATATTTTGCAACCACACCTTTCACATCATCCTGTGTAATGGTTTGAGCTTCGTTGCTCACAATCGTCTCGGGATTGATCTTTGAATTTTGTTCAGTAACCTTTGCAAGATCGACGGAAGTTTCCGTTTTATTAAACCATTTCTTCAGATCGAATTTTTCAGGTTCCATCTGTACAAGCTGATTTATAGCCTTCAGATATTGGTTTACAATTACAGAAGGATCTTCAGTGACCAATGTAAATTTGGCTTTGGTAAAATCAATCCCATACCAGGTAATGACAGGCTCATTTTTGGCTTTTTCAATGTCCTGGGAAAATGTCAGATAGTTTAAGCAAAGCATCAAAGCCATTGCAAAAAACAAGAATTTAGTCTTCATAACAGTACTTTTGTTTAGTTTTGAAGAACTAAGTTACAAAATTTGAAAATTTGAGAATTTGAGAATTTAAAAATTCAGAGAACAACGCTTTATTTTCCCCTCCTGTCGATCAGCTTCACCGGCTTACGGCTCATGGGTGGGAACTGGAGACTGCTAATGTAATCGGGTGATTCAAACGAAATAGAAGGCGCAACCCGCAGCCGGGCTCTGAAATGATCTTTTATTATTTTCTCAAAACTTTCTGAATGATCGGTCGCACCAATTCTTATTAATATTTCATCAGTACCTATATTATTGGTGTATACCTCCACAACATAATTTTTCACCCCGTCAATATTTTCCAGAATATCATAAAGTGCCGGTGGATACAAGGTTGTACCTTTAAATTTTATCATTTGCTTTTTCCGTCCTATTACAGGTCCCATCCTCATTGTATTTCTCCCACACTTGCAGGGTTCTTCATGAGCTGTAGCAATATCGCCTGTTTTAAAGCGGAGCAGGGGCATACCTTCAACTCCGAGAGTTGTGATGGTTACTTCACCAGGGATACCGGCGTGAACCGGTTTATCATGCTCATCCAGGAATTCGACAATAATAAGATCAGGATTATGATGACCACCAACTCCGAATTCACATTCAGTAAAAGATGTGGCCATTTCTGTAGATGCGTAAGTTGAATAAAGCTTCAGCCCTGGCCATTTCTCACTTATTTTTTTGCCCAGCGTGTTATAAGTAAAATCAGTATTTCTTATGGAATCACCAATGCATACAGCTCTTTTTACTCCGCAAGCATGATGGTCTATTCCATGCTTTTCTGCGTAATCAATTATACTCAAAAGGAATGAAGGTACTGCCACCAATGTTGTAGGAGAGAATCTTTTAATTGAATCCCACTGCAATTCCGGAATGCCGTTGCCAACCCTTACCATAGCCGCCTTAAGCATACGAGCCCCAAGAAAATATGCCAATCCGGCCATAAATCGCCGGTCAATTGTGGTCATCAGCTGAAATATATCCTCGTTGTTGCAATCTGCAATACTGAATCCAAGCAATTCATTATAGGCAAGCCTGTTCAGGTCATTATCAGTCATCGCAAAAACGACAGGTTCTCCCAGAGTGCCTGAAGTAGTAATGTAATCTACAATCTGACTTTTATCAACACAAACAAATTCGGATCCATGCAGCTGGAGATCTTCTTTTGTAGTGAGCGGCAGCTGCACGAGATCATCAAGAGTATTGATTTTCCCCGGATCGATCTTATGTTTTTTAAATGAATTATTATAAAACCTGGAATAGGTATTCAGGTATCTGAGTGTCTTTTTCAATTCCTGTTCCTGGAAAAGCCTGATTTCATCGAGTGTCCGGGTTTCAATATCGCGAAGAGCCATTATTAATTTTTTTTGAAAGTTTTTCAGTAAGTTCCTCAAGGTTCTGTTTATCCTCTAATCCGGGTAACCGGCAATCCATAGCTTTTTTGTAAAAAGCATATGCCTGGTTAAAATCTTTCATTTCATTATAATAATCACCCAGATTAGAGTAAGTAAGAAAAAACTGAGGGTTGGTTTCTATATAGTTATCAACGAATTTCTCCGGCAGTGAATGATTAGTATTTTTCATAAGCCTCAGTTCTTTGCTCATTTCCCGGAACTTTACAAACCGGTTATAATTATCAGTGAAGAGGAATGGATCAGCCGGTATTGTTTTTTCTTTCATGCAGATCTCGGTTACCGGGTAATTCGATGCATCGTTAAATACCCTGTTCAGGTCATAGGCCACGTATTTGCCGAGTTGCCATGGTGCGGTCGAAATCCAAACGAGCAAACTATCCGGCTTGAATATTACAGAATGATGCGCTATGAGCTGGTTAATAGCAAGTTCATTGCCCATCCCGGCATTGGCGTCACCCAATGATGACTGATCCCGCAATATTGCCGCCACATCGGTTTCATCCAGATTTTCTTTCCGGTTCAATAGTTCCTGAACACGGCGGTACCTGTTATAAGAATCCGAATTGCGGATATTATTGATATTCTTCCTGTCATTTGCATATTCATCACTCTGGTAATGATTAGAACAAATTATACTATTGCCTTCCGGATCATATAACGCTGTCTCATCGGGAGATTTTTCAATTATTGCTGTTTGATGATCCATAGATGAACCTATCATAATTGATTCGGACACAAAAATATCGCGCATCTGTGCAATACTATAAGCTTCATCAATATTCGATGCGTATTGTAATATCTCTCTGGCAAGAAGCGTTACAGGCATGGCAGCCTGAAAGGGTATCCCGGATTTAGCAGCATTTAGAGTAACTGTCAGACCTTTCTCATTCATGCCGGATACCACACCAATCATATCAGCCCAGGTAATCATCATGAATTTATGTCCATGATCGGGATTAACAAAACATACGATTTTGTTTTCAGCGAACTTGTCCCCCATGTAAAAGTCAAAATTCCTTCCTACAATTAATGATGAATCCCTTGATTTATCTTCCCACACAGAGAATGAAGTGCAAGCAACGAGGTTCAATCCCTGAAGAGCATGACCGATGTCGTGTGCTGCATGATAATTCAACTGTCGCTGATAACCCGATCCGATAAAATTATAAGTCGAATCACAGGCGAATGAGGTGCCATAAATTTCTTCTTTGTAAGCATCAGGAATATTTTTGTCCAGATTCCGGTTAAAGAAAGCAATGAAGTATTTAAGAACCCTGAGATAACCGTCAGACGGTACAAGTTCTCTTATCTGCCCGAAAAATGAAGATTCCTGGTAATAAAGCAACTCTTTGGTTAGTTGTCCGAAAGCTACACCTCTTTCAAAAGCATTACCTTCAATATAAGCCTCCCAAAGACCGGACTCGCTTTTACGCAGCCAACTCTGACCATAGCTGTAAGTTGCGTTTCCATGATCAATTCTTTGCAAATTCAGCGATGACATATCCTTTATATAAGGAGGCCTGTCGATTGCAACTATAGCCATATAACCTATAAAAAGCCCCATAAGGATGATGATTGTAAGAAGTATCCTTACCGATTTTTTTTTAAAAAAAGGCTTAGCTGGCATCGTACATTTTTTTCATGAGGTATTTTTTACCAAGTAGTTCAGAACACGTAAGGAATGAGCCTATCGTGACGCCAACTACTCCATGTACATTGGTGTTCTGGCCGGTAAGCAACAGGTTTCTCAATCTGGTCCTTGGCAAAACCAGGGTTTTCAGCGGGCTCCTGTAGTCTTTTTGTATCCCGTATACCGAACCTTCCCAGGTACCTGTGTAATCGCGGTATGTTAGGGGCGACGAGGTGTAAATGGATTTAACGGCTTTATTTATTCCGGGAAAATCTTTTTCAAGCTGGTCCATAACTTTGGCTGCCTTCATTTGCTTAAATTCACGGTAACTGTCTCCCCTGTTTTCAACTGTTGTATCCAGCCATGGGGTCATTTCTTCCCATCTCATAATTGTATTCACAATTATTGCATCGGCGTATTCCATATCGTCCGGCGCGGCTGAGAAATGTACCATGTACCCTCCCGGCCAGGTTTCATCGGTGTAATGAAAATCATTCCACAAATCTTTTACCTGGTAACAAAAATAGTTTTTGTTTATATATCTGAATGCTTTTGGTTTCATGGAAAGATAAACCGTAAACATACCGTATGTTTCGGATATACTGTTTATCCTGTGAACATATGCAGGTTTGAATGCCTCACCGTCCATCAATTGCAACAGGGTTTTAGGATGAATATCGGAAATATAATAGTCGGCTTCTATTTTTGCAGAGCAGTTTATCTCCAGAGAAGTTACATGATCGCCATTGTGGAAAATCCTTGTAACGCCGGCTTTTTTTATTATAGTACCGCCGTTTGCCTGAACAGAAGATGCCAGGATGTCACTGATTTGAGAACCTCCTCCGATAAATCGGTAAGCTCCTTCAATATAAGATGAGTGGATTATCAGAGGAATATAAAGCGGAGATGTATCCTTCATCCCTCCGTAGAGAGGTGCCAGGCCTGTAAGAACATTCCTGAGTGTGTTATTCGTGGTAATTGAATCAAGGAATTCAGAAATACTCTGACCGTAATATTTCAGATAAGCAGTGTTGGTTGCCGACAGATTTTCCAGGTTGTAGAAATCCACTGAGTTGCGAATTTCCTTTGCCATAGCAATATATTTAAGTATAGCTTCACGTTCAGCGGGAAACTGCTCGCAAAAAATCTCGGTAAAATTCTCATAACCCATGCCAAACCTGTAATCCTTATCTTTATAACGGATTATATCGTATCCGTCTTCATCAAGACGTTTCAGATTCAATTTTGAGTTCAGATCGAAGTAGTTGAAAAGCTTATTGAGGATCTGTCCCTTATCCATCCCCCCTATATAATGCATTCCAGTATCAAATACGGTTCCGGATCTTGAAAAAGTCTGAAGGCATCCGCCAAGCACCCTGTTTTTTTCAAGCACGCATACATTATATCCTTCCTTGCTCAGAATCTAGGCACA
>DATAEX010000182.1:0-2755 GCA_036257765.1 Bacteroidales bacterium | reverse complement strand
GAGCCGACCGTGGAACCTCTTTTCAATAAATGTAAAAGACGCTGCAGGCAACAAAATACTTTATTACCAGGGTAACTGGCGCGATATTTTTCAGAACTGGGAAGCGCTTGCTATGTCATATCCCGGCTTCATAACTAATATGATAGCCAAATTTCTGAATGCTTCCTCTGCTGATGGCTATAATCCCTACAGGGTTACCCGCGACGGAATCGACTGGGAAGTTCCTGAACATGATAATCCGTTTTCCAATATCGGGTACTGGGGCGACCATCAGATCATTTATCTTCTTAAATTATTTGAGATCTCGGAGAAGTTTTATCCGGGACGACTGCAGACCTGGCTAAGCAGGAAGATATTTGCTTTTGCCAATATTCCCTACAGGATCAAATCATACGAAGAAATAGTTGCGAATCCGCATGATTCGATAGTCTTCGATGCTGATGCACATCATAAAATTGAAGAAATCGTGGCAGGTATTGGCTCCGATGGTAAGCTGATATTGGATCAATCAGGCAATGTATTCAAAGTAAACCTCACCGAGAAAATTCTTGCTTCACTCTTAAGCAAGCTCAGCAACCTGATTCCAGAGGCGGGAATTTGGATGAATACGTTGCGCCCTGAATGGAACGATGCCAATAATGCGCTCGTCGGTTACGGTGTTTCCATGGTTACACTTTATTATATGAGGCGATTCCTGAATTTTGCCATTGATCTGATTTCGGATTCCTCTGAAACCGGCCTGGACCTTACCGAAGAGATAGCAGACCAGTTGGATTCTATCAATAATATTTTTATCAGTAATCGTTACCTTCTGGATAAAGGATTCAATGATATACAGCGTAAAGAACTTACAGATAAGCTTGGTAAGGCGGGCAGTAACTTCAGGGCAACGATTTATAAAGGTTTGTCAAACCGGCGGAAAGTTGTCAGTAGAAATTATATTATTGATTTTCTAAAAATTACAAGAGATTACATCGATCAGTCGGTTTCGGTAAACAGGAGAACGGACAAGCTTTATAACGCTTACAATTTGATTACAATAACAGGCACAGAATTCAGAATAAGATATTTATATGAAATGCTCGAAGGACAGGTAGCTGTTTTGAGTTCCGGAAAACTGTCTCCCGCAGAAGCGGTCGAGGTCCTGGATTCGCTCAGAAGCAGCAAGCTATACCGGGAAGATCAGCAAAGTTATATTTTATATCCCGATAAAAAGCTGCCGGAATTTTTAGAAAAAAACATCGTACCGGCAGATGATGTAAAATCTGCACCTTTACTGGCACGATTGATTGAATCAGGCGATACGGCTATTATTGCCAGGGATGGAAGGGGCTTGTTTCATTTCAATGGCTCATTCAGAAATGTTTCTTATCTGAAAAAAGCGCTTAAAAACCTGAAAGAATCCGGAGTCGTTGAAGCTCCCGATGAAGAAATCCGTCAGGTGGAAGCAGTATATGAACGGATATTCGATCATCAATCATTTACAGGCCGATCGGGAACGTTCTATAAGTACGAAGGGCTGGGTTCAATATACTGGCACATGGTCTCAAAACTGTTGCTGGCTATTGGTGAGAATATAGAAATGGCGCGTAATAAAGGTACCTCACCTGAAACAGTGCAAAGACTTTCCGAACATTATCTTTCAGTTCAGCGAGGAATAGGTGTTCATAAATCGCCAGATAAATATGGTGCATTTCCCATTGATCCGTACTCACATACTCCACGGATGGCCGGGGTTCAACAACCCGGAATGACAGGTCAGGTGAAAGAAGATATTATCAGCAGGTTTTTTGAACTGGGATTGATAATTAATAAAGGACGAATTACCTTTAGTCCTGCAGTACTTAAAAGGTCTGAATTTACTGATCCTCAAAGTAAAGGCCAAGCTGGTCACCGGGTTCCTCATCTCTGTTTTACTTTTTGCAGAATTCCGGTCACCTATCTTTTGGATAATAATAAGGGTGTCGATTTGATCTTTAAAAAGGGTGAGCCTGTACATTTTCCATCCTATACAATAGATAATGTGATCAGTAAGGATATTTTCAGCAGATATGAAAATATCTCAGAGATACAAGTACATCTGAATGAGAAAATGCTTTTCCAATCATAATACATAGACAATGAAATACCGGAATTTTTATTTATTAATGGCATGCATCCTTCTGATCGGATGTACAGACAAAAAAGCTGATACCGAAGGCAATTGGAATGGTTGTGTCGTTGGAATGTTCACTGCCGACAGCACTGCTTCTTTTCCGGGGAATGGAGAAAACGGTATTATAGCATTTGAGGATTTAATACAGCATCAGGTAGGTTCCGTTCTTATCTATCCTACATGGTCGGATAGTTTTCCTGCAGAGGAATGCCGTATTATTTCCAAAACCGGCGCTATTCCTCACCTCACATGGGAGTTGTTCAAGCCTGAAGTCACATATAATACAGCTCCTGTAGATTCGGGTGGCTATACAATGATGAATGAGGTTTTGGCGGGCAAATATGATGATTATATTAAGAAATTTGCAGGGGATGCTAAAACCTACAAAGGAAAAGTAATGATACGTTTTCTTCATGAATTTAACGGTAACTGGTATATGTGGGGAGGACGGAAAAATGGTGCCGTCATGGGTGGCCCTCAAAAAGTAGTTGCTGTATGGAAACATGTTGTTGATATATTTCGTGCGGTAGGCGCTGACAATGTAAAGTGGGTATGGTGCCCTCATGGCCCGAGTCCTGATTTGTCCCTGGAAAAATGGAA
>DATAEX010000179.1:0-5503 GCA_036257765.1 Bacteroidales bacterium | reverse complement strand
CTTTTACGGTACAAACCTGAAGCCTTTTGAAGTAGATTCTTTTTTGAAAAAGGAAACCGAAAAGACATGGATCAAGGAACCCGCAAATTTTGAAGAAAAGGCCATCAGTATGATAGGCAAGCCTTTATATGAAGCATTCATTAAAGGCTATACCATTAAGCAATGGCAGAAAGATCCACGTGAAATGCCCGTCAGTATTCTTAAAAGGCTGCCTTTCAGAAAAAATTACAATGAAAGTTACTATTACAGCCGCTGGCAGGGAATTCCTTTGAAAGGTTATGGCAAGATATTCGAACAGCTACTTAGTTCAAAAAACATCGAAATAAAATTAAACCTCGATTATTTCATGATCCGCGATCTGATCTCTCCCGAAACAAAATTGATTTACAGTGGCCCGATAGATCAGTTTTTTAACTATAAATTCGGCAAGCTGGAATACAGAACCTTAAAGTTTGAAAAAGAGATTAAACCTTATGAAGATTACCAGGGCACTTCAGTGATGAATTACGCCGATATGGAAGTACCCTTTACCCGGATACATGAACCCCGACATCTCCACCCCGAACGAACCGATTATCCTCCGGATAAAACCCTTATAATAAAAGAATATTCCAGGCTCGATGACGGAACAAATCCGTTCTATCCGATCAATGATGAGCGCAATCAGAAGCTGATATTGAAATATCGCGAAGAGGCCTCAAAGCTGAATAATATTATAATCAGCGGCAGACTTGGGGAATACAGGTATTTTGATATGCACGATACTATTAATTTCGCTCTTAATGTCTTTGATCGGCTGGAGGCTGAAGCCACTAACAGGGTTGTTCAACCTGATGCCGCATAATTTTAATTTTAACATGCAGAATAAATTATTCTGTAGCTAAAGGTTGGAATTATTGTCTGAACTCTGACAAGGATAGTTTTTGCCCGCCTGGCTGGAAAAATAGAATCAGCCCCACATGGGTTGCATTTAAATAAATATTTAATAATTAATACGAATAGGCAATGAATAATAATTATAATATCAGGAACGAGGAAAATAAAAGCACTGAAATTGTCATGAACCCGGTGAAATCAGGGGAAAATCTACAGGATCTCATATGCTTCTCACACCTCCGTTGGAATCTCGTATTCCAAAGGCCACAACATTTACTCACAAGGTGGGCAAAAGAATTAAGGGTTTTTTACTTTGAAGAACCAGTATTTGAAGCTAACATTAGCAATTACCTGGAATTGAATATCAACAAAGATCATCCGAATATTCATATCCTGACACCTCACCTTCGGCCGGGACTAAAGGAAATACAGATTAATGCTCTGCTTCATGATTACGTAAACACGTTTATCCGGCTCAACAGGGTAACTGACTTTTTGTTGTGGTACCTAACTCCAATGGCTCTTCCATTTTCACACCATTTGAAGGCTAAAACCGTTGTATACGATTGCATGGATGAATTATCATGTTTTAAAGGGGCTCATCCACTTATGTTACAGCATGAAAGTATGCTTATGAAGTTTGCAGATACAGTATTCACCGGTGGCCATAGTCTTTATGAACATAAAAAGAACTGGCATTTCAATATTTATCCGTTCCCAAGCAGTATTGACAAAGCTCATTTCGAAAGCGGGATAAAATCTAAGGATCCGGATGACCAGAATTTGATACCACACCCAAGGGTGGGATTTTATGGTGTGATTGATGAAAGAATGGATATCGGATTACTTGATGGCCTCGCCCGTAAAATGAATGACTTCCATTTCATTCTTATCGGACCAGTTGTTAAAATCGATTATAAGGATCTGCCTAAACACGAGAATATACATTATCTGGGTGGAAAAAAATACGAAGAATTGCCGGCTTATCTGGCTCACTGGGATGTAGCCTTTCTTCCGTTTGCCAAAAACGACAGTACAAAATTCATAAGTCCCACGAAAACACCTGAATATTTATGTGCCGGCAAACCCGTTGTTTCTACGTCAATTCATGATGTGATTGATCCATACGGAATATCTGGTTTGGTTCAGATTGCTGATTCAGTAAATGATTTTTCAGAAGCCATCATGTATGCAATGAAACAAAAGGATGATCAGCAATGGAAGAACAAAACAAAGGAGTTCCTTAGTACCAATTCCTGGGATCTGACATATGCTAAAATGAAAAAGATCATCCTGGATACGCTTGAAAAAAAGGACACTCTGAATGTAAGATCTCATCGTATTTTAACGGAGACAATGGCCGACAATGAGCGACACGGCTCAGATGTAAAGATCAGGATTCTTTGAACTTAAACTTATAATGTGGTGCCACAAATACTTGACCAGATCGTAGAGATCTGGGGTGGAGTTGAATGTACGGTTGTCAGGATAAGAGATCGGATCCATGATCAGCTTAAAAATACCGGTCATGAAAAAAGGCCCGATGATTTGAGGCTATTTAAAGAACTGGGTATCCGCACTATACGTTATCCGCTGCTTTGGGAGAAGTTTGCCGACGACAGAGATGCTTTCATACGATTGCATGATTCCAGGTTAAAACAAGCATGCAGGCTTGAAATTACTCCGATTGCGGGGCTGTTGCATCATGGAAGCGGCCCTGCCTTTACGAACCCGAATAATAATGATTTTCCTGAACTACTTGCTGAATATGCCTATACTATTGCACGCCGATACCCCTGGATAATGTACTATACTCCCGTCAATGAACCTCTGACAACAGCCAGGTTTTCCGGACTTTATGGAATATGGTATCCTCATCTTAATGATAACTATTCTTTCCACCGGATATTCTTAAACGAGATGAAAGGAATTGTGCTTTCAATGCAAGCCATCCGGACAGTAAATCCAAATGCGCAGCTGATTCAGACGGAAGATCTGTGTAAGGTTCACAGCACAGAATTTTTGAAATACCAGGCCGACTTTGAAAATATCAGGCGTTGGCTGACCTATGATATTTTAACGTGCAAATTTACATCAACTCATCCGCTCTGGTCGTTTTTTGCTGAATCAGGCATTAATGAAAAGGATCTGGATTTTTTTCAGAAAAACAAATGTGAGCCGGCAGTCTGTGGATTCAATTACTATATAAGCAGTGAAAGGTATCTTGATCATAATACTTCGGCTTATCCGGTTTCCACTCATGGTGGCAATGGGATTCATAAATATGCCGATGTAGAAGCGGTGAGGGTTTCCGGGGTACAAGTCAATTTGTATGATCTGCTTAAGGAAGCCTGGAAGCGGTACAGATTACCTATGGCGCTTACAGAGGTGCATATGGCATGCACAAGGGAGGAGCAGTTGCGTTGGTTTCATGAAATCCGGCAAATCGCGGAGAAAATCAAACATGAACATATTGATTTTAAAGCCATTACAGTCTGGTCGTTCCTGGGCAGTTATGACTGGAACTCCCTGATGAAGCAAGGTAAACTGGATTATGAATCCGGTCCATTCGATATTAGGTCAGGAACGCCAAGACCTACAGCCCTTGCAACATATGTTAAGAAATTAAACAATAAAGAGGATTATCATAATAAACTACTCGATGTTCCGGGATGGTGGCACCGAGATATACGAAAACTTTACGGAAATAATTTGACAGTCGGGGATAATGCTGTTTACGAAAATTCCCCTCCCTTGCTTATCCTCGGTGCCACGGGCTCTCTGGGGAATGCGTTTGCAAAAATCTGTCACACAAGAGGTCTTATTTACCAGATTATTGATCGTACTCAACTGGAAATTACTTCGCGAATAAATATTGAAAAAAATATCACAGAAAAAAAACCCTGGGCAATAATAAACACAATCGGATACACGGATATCGAAAAAGCAGAACAGGAACCAGGGGATTGCTTTCGTGTTAATACTCTGGGGCCCGCGATCCTGGCAGAAATGTGTAAATCATTTAAGATTAAACTCGTTACGTTTTCAACCGACCAAGTGTTTAACGGTAAAAAGCGGAAACCATATCTTGAATGTGACTGGCCGGAGCCTCTTAATGTTTATGGTGAATCGAAAAGAAAAGCTGAAGAGGCAGTTTTGAAGCTTAATTCTGATTCGCTGATTATCAGGAGCAGCTCATTTTATAATCCATGGCATCAGAACGATCTTCTTACACAACTTTTAAGTATTGATCATAATTTGAATGGCCGGTATTATTTTCCATCCGATATAATTTTATCACCAACCTATATACCTGATCTGGTAAATACCACCCTGGATCTGCTAATCGATAACGAAAATGGCATATGGCATTTGTCAAATGATGAAGAAATTACCTCGTTTGAGTTTATCAAAAAAGCCTTTGACATGGCAGGCATCAGTGGCAAAAACCTGGTCGGGATCCCATATGAAAAATTGAAGTACTCTGCGGAAAAACCACATTACTCAGTCCTTTCAAATTCAAAGGGTGTATCGCTTGCTCCACTTTCAAAAGCTCTTGAAAACTATCTGAAAGAGTTAACTTTAGTTGCCCGATGAATGTTATACCCTACGTTTCAGGAAAATAAAAGCAAGAATTTATGCTGAAAAAATTCATGTTTGCTACAGGCATTGAAAACAGTTATCCGACAATAGAGCTCCCTGATGGTAAGAAAAAAAGGGTGGATGAAATGGAAAAGTCAAACCATTATAAGTTCTGGAAAACAGATTTTCAACTTGCTAAAAGTCTGGGAATTAATTTTCTCAGATATGGCCCCCCATACTTTTCAACTCATCTCGGTCCCGGACAATATGATTGGAGTTTCGCGGATGAGACCATAAATACTTTAAAGGAAATGAATATAACTCCGATCATTGACCTTTGTCATTTTGGTGTGCCTGATTGGTTGGACAATTTTCAGAATCCAGATTTTCCAGCACATTTTGCCGAATATGCTGAAGAATTCACCAAACGATTTTCGTGGTGTCGCCTTTATACTCCTATTAATGAAATATTCATAGCAGCCATGTTTTCAGCACAATACGGATGGTGGAACGAACGGCTGAGCAGTGATTGCTTTTTTGTCACCGCATTGAAAAACATGTGTAAGGCAAATATTCTGGCGAGCCGGGCAATTTTGAAAAACAGTCCTGATGCGGCACTTATCCAAAGCGAATCAGCAGAGTATTTTCATTCCGAAGATCCGTCATGCAGGCCTTTAGCAAATCTTCTCAATGAAAAGAGATTTCTTTCACTTGATCTGCTTTATGGAAATCCCACGAGTGTTCTGATGTACGAATATCTTCTTATCAACGGAATGTCCAAAAAGGAATATTACTGGTTTATGAATAACGGAAATCGCCTCCGGTGTATAATGGGAAACGACTATTACATAACAAATGAGCACCTGGTAAAGGAGGATGGTTCAATTGAAGGTTCAGGCGAGATCTTTGGTTATCATGTTATTACTCATCAGTATTTTCGCAGGTACAATCTTCCTGTTATGCATACGGAAACAAACCTTCTGGATCCATTGTCTGTTGATTGGCTTAAAAAACAATGGACAAATGCTTATCAGCTCAGGCAGGA
>DATAEX010000146.1:0-11830 GCA_036257765.1 Bacteroidales bacterium | reverse complement strand
AGTTCGGTGCACAGGGTATTACGGTTCATCCGCGTCCCGATGAACGTCATATCCGTTACCAGGATGTGAGAGATATACGATCCATTATTACAACAGAACTCAATATTGAAGGATATCCATCACAGCGTTTTCTTGATCTTGTAAGAGAAGTACAACCGAACCAGGTCACGTTTGTTCCTGACTCACACGATGTTATCACCTCAAACCAGGGTTGGAATGTGATTAAATATGAAAAATTTCTTACCGATGTTATAAAGGACCTGCATCAGTATGGAATCCGAACTTCACTTTTTATAGAAACCGATCTCGAGCAGATTGAACGTGCTGGTGCCACAGGAACAGACCGTATTGAGCTTTACACAGAACCATATGCAAGCAAATATCCGACAGATCCTGCCAAAGCTGTAGCGCCCTATATTAATGCGGCCAGAAAGGCAATTGAACTTGGACTTGAATTGAATGCTGGACACGATCTCAGCCTTGAAAATCTTCATTATTTTAACCAGCATGTACCTGGTCTGCTTGAAGTATCCATTGGCCATGCCCTGATATCAGATGCATTATATTATGGGCTCGAAAAAACAATTCAGCTTTACCTTGAGCAACTTTCATAATGGAATTGTTTTACCGTAAATCCGGCTCGGGAAAACCCATAATCATTCTTCACGGTCTCTATGGATCGGGCGATAACTGGTATTCAATTGCGAGAGAAATCTCCGGAACAAATACCGTATACCTTGTTGACCAGAGAAATCATGGCAATTCACCGCATAATCCGGTACACGATTACAAGAGTCTTTCTGATGATCTGAATGAATTCATGCATGCTCACCATATTGATAAATCCATATTAATAGGGCATTCTATGGGAGGGAAAACTGCGCTGGCTTTTGGACTCATTCATCCCGAAATGGTTGAAAAAATGATTGTTGTAGATATATCGCCACTTGGATATTCCGAAGATTCAGAATCACCTGAAAGTCATCTGCACAGGCATATCATAACTTCTTTACAAGCTATTGATATACATAATATTAATAATCGAGGGGAAGCAGACAGGCAGCTGACCGCTTCCATATCTTCTCCGATGATCAGACAGTTCCTCTTGAAAAGCCTGAAAAGGAAGCACGATGGAAAATTTGAATGGGCTTTAAATCTGAAGGCTTTGGCTGGTAATATGACGGCCATTTTTGATGGTGTCATCAGGGAAGATATTACCGATCCCCGTTCGATACCTGAATTTCCTTTATTATTCATTAAAGGCGAAAAATCGGGTTACATGCGTGAAAACGACCTCAAAGCAATAGTTCATTATTTCCCCCATGCACGAATCATCACTATACCGAACGCCGGACACTGGGTTCATGCTGAACAACCGGAAGCTTTTATTGCAGAAGTAAAGCAGTTCATTGGTTAATATACCTCCGGGAGTAATCAGGTTTGAATAGACTTATGTTTATGCTATTCAAATTAGAAACACAGCTCAATAGAATTTCGTATAAACCGTTGTGTTTAAACAAAAACTACAACCATGAAAAAAATACTAAGCCAGATCGTTACAATCGCAGTCTTATGTTGTATTGCATTATTGGCAGGATGCGAAAAAGATAAGGAACAGGGACCCGCATTACCACCCCTGTCAGCTTTTGCCATAGACCTCGAAGATTTTACATCTGCAGCTCCTGAAAAGAGCGTGGATACAATGAGTAATTTCCATCTCGTTGTGGGTGGTCTATCTTACTGGAATCTTCTTTTATCGTTATCCATGGCTATTCCTGTTGCCGCATATGCCGAAGCTTTCAACCACGACGCAGAACGTGTGGATAATGACACCTGGCAATGGTCGTATTCAGTAAATGAAACTTATTCAGCCAGGCTTACCGCTGATGTAATGAATGATTCAATCTACCTTACGATGTTTGTAACCAAAAATGAAGTATTTGAAGATGCTGTCTGGTATACAGGCAAATGTGATATACTTCGTACAGGTGGTGAATGGACTGTGTATGATATTCCCCTCGAAAGCGAAACGGCATGGTTGCATATAGAATGGAATGCCGATTATGAAGCCGAAACGTTTGATATAAAATATTTGAATGTCAAGCCGGGAGCCGATTACGAAGGCAGTTATATTGAGTACGGAATAACTGAGGAATCGGATTATAATGCTTTTTATAATTTGTATAATTCATTTACCAACATGTTATATGAGGTGGATTACAATACCGAAACACATGTAGGAACAGTTAGTGACGGACTGAACCAGCTATGCTGGGATGAGAATTTTACAAATACTATATGTGGTGAGAAATCTGCTCCCCTGGTCATTACTAAATTATATTTTTAATTCCTGAATCATTGATAAAAAAAACCTGGCCATAAACAGCCAGGTTTTTTTATCAGATTTCGAACCCCGATGCGGGATAATCCCCATCTACTCAATAAACTTCTCTAGTCCTTGCGTGGTATATGTTCTGAACTGGCCTTGTTCGTTTGCATAAATCAGAAATGCTTCAAGGAAGTCTTTATTTTTAAGAAATTCTATTGACTTATCCAATCCCATAACCATAAGTGCAGTTGCATATGCATCAGCTGTTGCGCAGTCATCAGCAATCACTGTCGCACTTAAAAGATTTGATATTACCGGATAGCCTGTTTTCGGATCAATCGTATGAACGAATTTAATTCCGTTCTTCATGTAAAATTTGCGGTAATTGCCGGAGGTAGCCAGTGCTTTGTTTTTCAGACTGATTATTGCCTGCAGGTCTGCCCCGGGAACAACATTATTTTCTACAGGCCTGTCAATGCCAACCTTCCAGATCATATTCCTGTCATTTCTTCCCTTTGTCCGCACTTCGCCTCCGATTTCAACAAGATAGTTTTTAATTCTTTTTGATTCCAGAAATAAGGCAATAATATCAACAGAATAACCCTGTGCAATGGCATTCATATCCAATTGAATACGGGGATCCGACTTAACCGGCAATCTGTTTTCCAGTTTCACCTTATCCATACCTACCAGATTCAGAAGACTATCTATCATGGTGCTGTCGACATTCAATGTATCACCGCTTCCAAATCCAAGGGCGTTTACAATCGGGCCTACTGTAATATCAAATGCACCATAGGTTTTTTGGTTAACCTCTGCCGATTTGTTGAATACTTCGTTAAACATCAGGTCGGCCTGAATACCAGGATCATTCCGGTTAAACTTTGAAATAAATGAATTTGAATCATAGATGGAAAGCGATCTGTCAATCCGTTTTAACAAAGAATCAACCATAGCCTGATAATGCTCGCCTTTTTTGCTTTCATAAGTGATACGGTATGTGGTTCCCTGGGCAAAACCGACAAAGCCCACATATTCTCCTTTCTTGCCGGACTTTGTGATTAAAAAAGCAAGTGCGAAGAAAAACACAAGAAGTAAAATCTGTATGAAAAATTTTTTATAGTTCATAAGTAAGGATGCTATCCGCCGAAATCGTCAAAATCGACCATTTCATCGGGTACACCAAGATCATAAAGCATTTTCTGAACAGCGTCGTTCATCATAGGAGGCCCACAAAGATAATATTCGACATCCTCAGGAGTATCGTGCTTACTGAGATATTGTTCATAAAGCACCTGATGTATAAATCCTGTGTAACCTGTCCATTTATCCGATGCCGCAGGTTCAGATAATGCAATATTGAATTTGAAATTCGGAAAATTCTTTTCTATAGCCCTGAATTGATCTTCATAGAAAATCTCTCTTCTGGAACGTGCTCCGTACCAATAGCTAACTTTGCGTTTTGATTTCAGTGTGTGGAAGAGATGGAAAATGTGGGAACGTAACGGCGCCATTCCGGCCCCTCCCCCGATATATACCATTTCACGATCAGTATCCTTGATAAAGAACTCACCATACGGTCCTGAAATCATTACTTTATCGCCTGCCTTCCGTGAGAAGATATAGGAGGAGCAGATACCGGGAGGCACATTTTTAAACATGCCCGCAGACCTGTCCCATGGAGGAGTAGCAATTCGTATATTCAGCATTATTATGTTTCCTTCGGCCGGATGATTAGCCATGGAATAAGCCCTGAAAGTTTCAGTAGTATTCTTCATTTTCAGGTCCCAAAGTTTATTTTTATCCCATTCATCCCTGAACTGTGGTTCCACATCAATATCCCCGAAAGCCATCTCGTACTGCGGCACATCAATTTGTATGTATCCGCCCGATTTGAATTTAAGTTCTTCGCTTTCAGGCAGCCTAACTACAAATTCCTTAATATAGGTAGCAACATTATTGTTCGAAATCACTTCACATTCCCATTTTTTGATACCCAGTACCTCTTCAGGTACATGGATTTGTAAATCTTCTTTAACTTTAACCTGACAGCCAAGTCTCCAGTTTTCGTTAATCTGCCTGCGGTTGAAAAAACCAACTTCAGTTGGTAAAATGGATCCGCCTCCTTCAAGCACCTGGCATCGGCATAGTCCGCAGGTGCCACCTCCTCCGCAAGCTGAAGGAAGAAAAAGCTTTTCCTGGGATAAAGTCGAAAGGAGAGTTGAACCGGGAGCTACCACAAGTTTCTTTTCACCATTGACATCAATTGTAACAGTCCCCCCTGCGGTAAGCTTTGATTTTGCAAACAGCAGCATAGCTATTAGCAAAAGAGTTATTCCCAGAAAAACTGTAATGCTAAGAAGGATCGCTTGAACAAGGCTCATAAAATATCAGTTTCAGATTTAAACTTTTATACCGCTGAATCCCATAAATGCTATCGCCAGAAGACCTGTAAGTATGAAAGCCAGTCCAAGTCCTCTTAAAGGTGCAGGCACATTGGAGTATTTGAGTTTTTCACGAATTGCCGCAAGAACAACTATAGCAAGTGCCCAGCCAAAACCAGCGCCGAAACCGTATACGGTAGCTTCAACTATTGTTCCGTACTCACGTTCCTGCATAAACAGTGCAGCACCTAACACAGCACAATTTACAGCAATAAGCGGAAGGAAAATACCCAGGGCATTATATAGCGCGGGGGCTGACTTTTCGACAACCATTTCTATAAGTTGCACAATAGCAGCAATAACAGCAATAAATAATAGGAAGCTCAGAAAACTGAGATCCACATTCTCAAATTGGGGACCAAGCCAGCTAAGCGCACCAGACTTTAGAAGGTAATTCTCGAGTAACCAGTTGACAGGAACTGTAACAGTAATGACAAATATTACGGCTATGCCCAGGCCAATTGATGTCTTTACAGTTTTAGAGACCGCCAGGTATGAACACATACCAAGAAAATATGCAAAAACCATATTCTCGGTAAATACATTTCGTATAAAAAGACTAATCAGATTTTCCATGCGTTCTGCCTTGTTAAGATTTGTCAATAAGCTTACGGTTATATCCTCTTTGAATCCAGATGATGATCCCTACCGTAATTAAGGCCATAGGTGGTAAAATCATCATTCCGTTATCCTCGTACCCGGCTTTATAAAAAGCCTGAGGAATTATCTGATATCCCATCAGTGAACCGCTTCCTAACAACTCTCTTACAACACCCAAAGTGATGAGAATTAATCCATAACCGGCTCCATTTCCTATTCCGTCAAGAAACGATTGAAAAGGCTTGTTTCCCATGGCAAAGGCTTCCAGTCTTCCCATCAGGATGCAGTTCGTTATAATGAGTCCGACGAATACGGAGAGCTTCTTGCTTACATCGTATACATAAGCCTTTAGCAACTGGTCAACAACTATGACCAGGAAAGCCACTACCACAAGCTGAATGATAATCCTGATCCTCGGTGGGATGGTATTGCGCCCAAAAGAGATTATCAGGTTCGAAAATGCAGTTACCACGGTTACTGATAGTGCCATTACGATTGCCGGTTTCATTTGTACAGTAACAGCAAGCGCAGAGCAGATTCCGAGAACCTGAACTGTAATAGGATTCTCATCATTCAGAGGATTCAATAATAAATGGATATTCTTCATATGCAGATAAGAATCAATTGTTCGACTTAAAAAATTTCTGATAGGTAACGAGGCTTGAATCAAGCATGGCCTGCAAACCTTTACTGGTAATGGTGCCGCCTGAAATGGCATCTACCTGATATGGAGAGGAAGGATCGGCACCGCCTTTCACCACATCCACTGAGACAAATTCACCCTGGTCGTTAAATATTTTCTTGCCCTGAAAAGGATTCATAAAAAATGGCTGATTTATCTCAGCGCCCAGACCAGGAGTCTCGCCTTTGTGATCAAACATCACACCATAAATCGTATTGAAATGCGGTTGGCCTTCCGGAACATTTTCTTCTTTCCGGAATGAAACATAGCCCCATATCGGGCCCCATAGGCCTTTCCCGTAAACCGGAATAACAATGAAAGTACTGTCGCCCATTTTAGCTTCAAATGCTGGTAAATTCCGCTCAGAAGCAGTTTTTTTCAATTCGTTCCTGAGGTTAATTGTAAACGGGTCAATTCCGCTCACTTTTTCACCATTTGAATTCAATGTGTAACTATCGGTGATATATTTATCATAAAGAACCTCTGCATTGGCAGGATCTGATGTCACTCTGAGGGATGTAAGGATATTCTGTTTTTTTTCAATTTCTATATTCTTGTCCTGATCAGGTTTCAAAGCAGTTGCCACAATAGCTAATCCTGTAGCCACGATCAACACTATGATCGTCGAATACATATAGGTGTATTTGTTGCTTTGTATATTCATGTCATTGATATTTTACATTTTTACTTCACCCGGAATTACATTTGCCCTTTTAACCCTTCTGAACCTGTGTTTTACATTGGCCTCAACCACATAGTAATCGATCAGCGGGGCAAAAACATTCATGAGCAAAATGGCGAGCATCATTCCTTCGGGATAAGCAGGATTTACAACACGAATAAGAATAGCAAGCATTCCTGTGAGTAATCCATAGATCCATTTTCCCCTTTCAGTTTGAGCAGCGGTTACCGGATCGGTAGCCATAAATACGGCCCCAAAGAGAAATCCTCCATAGAGAAAATGTTTATAGGCCGGAAGGTTCATATAATCATTTGCTCCGGCGAGGTTAAAGATAAAGCCCATTATGAATCCGCCAAGTACTGTTGAAAGCATTATCTTCCAGCTGCCTATTCCCGAGTAAATCAGGATCACAGCACCTATAAGTATTGCCAGTTTTGATGTTTCGCCAATAGATCCCGGAATGAATCCCAGGAAAGCATCCATATCATGAGGCATTAGATTAGTGGTATTAATGGCAAGATTCCCAAGCGGCGTGGCGCCTGAAAAACCATCAATAACATTATGTCCTTCCCGAAGTCCGGCAATCCACACTTTATCGCCAGTCATATCACCCGGATAAGCAAAAAACAGGAACGCCCTGGCAGTCAGCGCGGGATTAAGGATATTCATACCTGTACCCCCAAAAACTTCCTTACCGATTACTACAGCAAACGCCGTTGAAATGGCTACTGTCCATAACGGAACATCAACAGGCATAACAAGAGGTATAAGCATACCGGTTACCAGGAATCCTTCGTTTACTTCATGACCTCTCACCTGTGCAAAAATGAACTCAATGCCTAAACCGGTTACATAGGAAACGACAATTACAGGCAATACCTTTAGGAAACCGAACCAGAATACAGGCCAGAATGTAATTTCCCTTCCTGTTGATAAATAATGGTGATAACCCGCATTATACATTCCAAACAGCAGGCAGGGTATGAGTGCTATAATGACTATCGACATGGTCCGCTTCATATCAATACTGTCACGTATATGCGATCCGGCGCTTGTTACTTTATCAGGAACGAAAAGGAAAGTCTCAAAAGCGTCGAATGTTGAACGGAACTTTTCGTATTTCCCTCCCTTCTCGAAATTTGGTTTAATCCTGTTAAGATATTTTCGTAATGACTTCATGTAAGTTTTATTATCGGTATTAACTCATTTCCTTTTTCATCAGATCAAGGCCCTTACGCACCAAAACCTGCATCTCTGTTTTCGATGCATCAATGAATTCACAAAGGGCGAAATCCTCTTCGGCAATTTCATAAATTCCCAGGCGTTCCATCTGGTCAATATCTTCAGCAATAATAGCCTTAAGCAGCTGCATAGGATATATATCCAGCGGGAAGACTTTTTCATACATGCCGGTTAAAACAAACGCCCTGTGACCTCCATTCAAATTGGTATCGAGTGTATACTCACGTCGGGGATTAAGCCAGGACCAAAACAGCCGGTAAAAACTGTATTTATTTAACCCGGGCGTTGCCCAGCCAAGAAATTCAGAATGTTTCCCTTCGGGAATAACAGTAAATTGGGAATCATAATAACCGATATATCCGCTGTGATTGACTTTTGTTCCGGTTAAAGGATTTCCGCTGATATAGCGATGATCGGATTTCTGCACATTTCCGTCTACCAGACTCTTTACCGATGCCCCTGTAATTATCCGGTAATAACGGGGATTCAGAACTTCAGACCCTGTGAGAGCAATAAGTTTTGAGGCATCATAAATTCCATTATTAAATATCCTTCCGATGGCCACTACATCCTGGGGATAAATGATCCAAACAATGTCGCCCTTGTTTACAGGATCGATATGACGGATATGAACACTGGGATTTCCGGCAGGATGAGGACCGCTGAACGAACTGACCTGTGCGTTTTGTGCTTGTAAAAAGGCAGTCGATTGAGTTTGGTCACTTATATTTATATAAACTTTACCGGCAGTCAGTTTTGACAAAGCATTAACACCTGTCTGAAAATCAGATTCTGATCCTTTAATTAGAAAATCGTAATCAGGAGCAAGTGGCGCCGTATCGAATGCAGGAATGAAAATTGATTTTGGTTTATCCGCCGGATTTGCCATTATATTATAGGGCCTTTGTTTAAAGGCTGGCCACAATCCGCTTTTTAGTAAAACCGCTAAAATTTCATCCCGGGACATCGCCAGGGGATTATCTGCCCTGAAAGTTTCATATTCAATTTTAGTATCGGCTTTTACAACCACCTCGAGTATAACCCTTCGTTCTCCCCTGTTTATTGCTGTCACTGTGCCACTGACCGGGGAGGTAAAACAGATCTCTGGCCTGCTTTTGTCAACGAATAATGTAGTACCTGCCTTAACTACGGCACCTTCCCTTACTTCCAGCCGTGGTATCAGGCCATGGAAATCTGCTGGCTTGAGCGCATAGTATTCCGAAGTACCCGGCTTACCGAATAAGTTCCCGGCTTTACCGGCCATGTTAATATTCAATCCCTTTGTGATTCTAAAGACTTGAGGCATCCGTTCAGCTTTAAATTTTTTAAGCAGCAAAAATAGAACTTTTTAAAAAATGCATGGAGTTTTACCGCATATTTCAATCATCCCGGGCAATGTGGCCAAAGAGATAATTATTATCTTTATTTTTATTGAAAATTCGGACAGATGATCTCACCAACAGTTTCAGGTGTCAGCTTTATTTTTATTGTTATTGGAATAACAACAGCAAATGTCTTTGGTTTAGAAAGAAATGATTTACCTGATACTCTGGATAATCGAATCTATGACAAGGATATTCACTCGGTGTGGCTGGGAAATCAGGAATGGGAATTTTCAGCCCCCGTCATCGAGTCCGGCACCGATCAGAAACTTGAATTACGTTTTGACGATCTGTCAGGCGATACACGTTCCTTCGGATATACAATGATTCATTGTAACATGAACTGGCAAAGATCACAATTATCTGAAAGTGAATACCTGAGCGGTTTTGGCAGAGGATGGGTAAAAGATTCCAAACAATCATTTAACACAACATATTTTTATATTAACTATCAGCTTGTTTTTCCTGAGGAAGATTGTATTCCTGTATTAAGCGGCAATTATGTGCTGGTTGTGTATGATGAGGCTGATCCCGAAAATATTATTCTTACAAGGCGTTTTTATGTTGCTGAAAAAACGATGGATGTGAAAGCCACATTACGTCAGCCTGCTCATGGTTCGAATAGCGCGACTGGTCAGCAGCTTCATTTTTCAATGAACTTTAATAATGCTGACATTCGTGACCCGAAATCTGAGATTACAGTTATAGCCATTCAAAATTCGCGGTTCGACAAACAAAAAACATTTGAAAATCCTTATTTAATTAAGCCCGGGGAAATGGAATTTACTGACCCGGATGGTGGCATTTTCGAGGCAGGAAACGAATTCCGCACCCTGGATATAAAGAGCATGCGGTATCAGACAGAAAACATTGCTGATATTGAATTCCGGAATCCGTATTATCACGTTTTGATGAAGGCGGATAAAATTAGATCAAATAAGCCATGGTTCAGCAAATCCGATCTGAACGGCAACTATTATATAGATAAAGAAAAATCGGACGACCGTCACACCGAGGCCGATTACGTATATGTCCATTTTAACCTGGAACTACCTTCGGTTTATTCTGCGAACAAGGTTTATATTGCCGGCGCTTTCAACGACTGGAAAAAGGATGCAGGCAGTCTGATGCAATTTAATCCTGATAACGGTTATTTTGAAATTACATTATTAATGAAGCAGGGTCTGTACGATTACTGCTTTTTAATGGAAAACATTGAAGATAGAGTTATTGATGAATATGAAATAGAAGGAAGTTATTACGAAACTGAGAACGATTATTCGATTTTTATTTATTTTCATGATCAGTTTAAACGATATGATCATCTGGCCGGCTATTTACCTATTAAATAATATATTATGAAAAGAAATGTACCATTTTACATGTTTCTGATTGTCTCAATCATTTTTATAGCCGCCTGTTCACAAGGAAAATTTAGAGCAGAGAATCGTGATCGGAATTTCAATGAAGGCTGGATGTTTATAAGGGACAGTGTACCGGGTAATAATCCGCAGGATCCGGCATTTGATGATTCGAAATGGTCTCTTGTTGATCTGCCGCACGATTGGAGTATAACGCCATTACCTGGTGAGCAAGGTCCCGATCAGATCGGCCCGTTTTCAAAGAAAAGTCCGGGAGCAACCTCTACAGGTTATGTGATGGGAGGGACTGCATGGTACCGAAAGCATTTTGCATTGGACAAAAAAGATGAAGGGAAAACTGTCATTATCCGTTTTGATGGCGTGTACATGGAATCGGAAGTGTGGGTTAATGGTAAACAGGCTGGTAACCACGTTTACGGATATACGCCGTTTTATTACGATATAACAAATTTATTGAATGATCCGGGCAGTGACAATGTAATTGCTGTTAAGGTGAACAATACCGGACGCAATACAAGATGGTATTCAGGTTCGGGCATCTACAGAAACGTGACTCTTACTGTTACAGAACCGGTTCATGTTGATGTTTGGGGTGTACAGGTCATTACACATGATATTGATAGCAATGAAGGTAGCGCAACCATTAAAGTTAAGGTCAGGAATAATTCTCAGGAAGTTGCGGATGCAAAGATCACTATTGAGGTTTTTCCTCCGGATGCAACAATGGAAGTGGCTTCCGTTGAGAGTGATCTGAAAGTGAATGCTGCGGAAGAAGCTTTGTTCGAAGGAAATGTAGTTATAAATAATCCGGTCTTATGGTCGCCTTCCGCTCCGAAACTTTATCAGGCAAAAGTGACGATAGAAACTAACGGGAAAATCGCTGACGAATATTTGCAGAATTTTGGAATGAGAACTGTGGAAATTTCAGCTCAGAACGGTTTACTTCTTAATGGAGAGCCCCTTGAACTGAAGGGTGGCTGTATGCATCATGATAACGGGTTGCTGGGATCAGCAGCTTTTGAACGGGCTGAGGAAAGACGGGTACAGATCATGAAGGACAATGGTTTCAATGCTATCCGAACAAGTC
>DATAEX010000141.1:0-2932 GCA_036257765.1 Bacteroidales bacterium | reverse complement strand
CATATGACGAAGCAAGCGATTTCAAAAAGTCCAGTGGAATCAGCAATGCCTTTGTTGTGGCCTATAACAAAGGATCCGCATCCGGCAGGGAAATTAAATCCGATGTACCACAAACACATCCAGAAGATATAATCACATCGCCAAAAGGTCTTCCGTCGGGATTGATTTTCAGGGTTCAGATTGGAGCCAGCAGGGTACCTTTCAGACTAAGCCAGGTTTCAAAAATATATTCAGGAAATTATCCGGTAGAGGTAATTACAGAAGATGGCTGGTATAAATGTCAGATTTTGGGAGTCAGGCTGTACTCAGATGCCAGGCGGATTTTAAGTGCGATCGGCAATTCAGGTTATATAGTTGCTTACGAGGATGGACGGAAGATTGAACTTGCCGAAGCAATAGCAAAGAACAGACAAGTTGAAAATTCACCGCAACAATCAGGAAGAAAGGGTAATGTTCTGGAAACCGAATTTCATGTGCAAATAGCTGCCTCGAAAAATCCTGTTCCTGAATCTGAACTGGCTGAACTTTATAAGGGCCCTGAACCGGTATGCCTGATATTTGACGAGGGGTGGTATAAATATCATCTTAAGGCTGGCAATTCCTATAAGTCAGCACTGGAATTAAAACAGAACTGTAACGTTACCGGCGCTTTTATTATTGCCTATGTCAGGGCTGTAAAAACTAATAATTACCGGGCTTCAGCAGAAATCAATGAATAATACGATAATAACCACATATCAAATATTAAACAAAATGAATGCGAATAATTACCTTAATAAGTCAAAGATATCGGGAGTGTCGCTTTGCCTTGTGGCCTGTATGCTTATGTTTTCCTGTGTATCACAGAGCAGGGTTAAACTTTTAAACGAAAAAATTACCGCGGAATCTTCTACTGAATATGCCAACAGCAAGAACACTACATATAAGCTGCAAACGGGAGATCACCTTTATATTGAGGTATACAGCGTGGATCCAAAAACAAGCAAATTCTTCCAGACCGATTTTCCCGATCTAATGAATCCCACATACCTGTATTTAAAAAGTTATTCGGTTGATGATGAAGGATATATAAACTTTTCCTTTGTAGACAGGATGTATGTCAAGGGACTTACAGTTGCTGAAGTTAAGGAACAGATTCAACAAAAGCTGAACGAGTATTTTAAGGAATCAAATGCAGTGGTGAAACTGGTAAACTTTGAAGTTTCCGTGATTGGTGAAGTAAATCATCCGGGCAGTTTCACAGTTTATCGGGATCAGATAAATATATTCCAGGCACTTGGACTAGCCGGCGGCATGAAAGATTTCGGAAATCCGAAAAAGATTAAACTCGTGCGTCAGACCCAGAATGGTTCGAACGTTGTTGAGATTAATCTCGCTGACAATAAAGTTCTGGAGTCACCCTATTTTTACCTTCAGCCTAATGATGTTATTTACGTTGAGCCGTTAAATGCCAAATCCTGGGCATATGTCAGATTCCCCTACGAAACAATCCTTGTGTTGGTTTCCACAGTGCTTGTAGGTTATAATATACTGAAATAAAATTTTAGGGAAATGCTGATTTAACAGGTTATGGGTGCAAAGCTGACCAATGAGCGTTATATTGATTTTGAAGCGGAAGATTCCATAGATATAAAGGCGTTTCTCTCAAAGTGCTTCAGACAATGGTATGTCTTTGCAGTTTTTCTTTTGTTTACTTTATTTTGTGCAGCGATAATTAATCAGGTAAAGGAGCCTGAGTATAAGGTATCGGCGTACCTTCTTATACATGATGAAGAAAATCCGCTTGACCCCCAAAATTTTATAGGCAGCTCGCTTTATGGAAATCCTTATAAGCTGCAGAATGAGATAGGTATTTTACAATCAAAGAGTCTGACAAAAAGGACTTTGCAGAACCTGAATTTTTTCGTTTCTTATTACAGGGAGGATCGCTTCAGACCGGTTGATATTTATAATGAAGTTCCTTTTACAGTGGTTATGGATAGTATGTTTGAGCAGCCATTGGGTGTTAAGTTCAAAGTACATTTTCTTAATGATACGCTTCTTTCAATTAATGCTTCAGCCGGGGAGGTAACCGGTCATAATTTTAATACAGGTTCTGATACAAGAATATTCGATTTCAGGTTTTCCGATACAATATCTTTCGGTGATTTATGCGGAAATCAGTATTGCCGTTTCCGGATTTTGCCTGATTTTGCCAGACTTAATAATATAAAGGAGCAAAATAACTATTCATTTCAGTTCAATAGTCTTTCCAGGCTGTTGGACCGGTTCAGAATAGAGGATATCGAGGCTACAAAAAACTCCTCAATTCTGAGAATGTCGGTGAGGTGTAGCAATATCAGACAGGGAGCTGATTATCTTAATAAACTGACTGAAATTTTCCTGGCTAAAGGAATTGAAAGGGATGATAAAATTGCCGAATCCACTATACGATTCATCGATGATCAGCTTAAAGGTATAATTGATTCTTTAAGGTATTCCGAGGACAGACTTCAGCATTTCAGGACTACCCGTGGTGCAACCAATATAGATTACCAGGCACAGCAAACATATGAACAGATGGAGGATCTTCAGGATCAGCAGGCTGAATTAATTGTGAAATCTAAATATTACAGCTACCTGAAGGACTATTTGCTGAAGAATAACAGGGTAAGTGATCTGATAGCTCCGACTTCAATGGATATAAATGATCCTTTGCTGAATAATCTTATTATTGAACTTACACGACTGTATGCGGAGCGCACCGAAATGTCGTTCAATACTATTAAGGATAACCCCTATATCCAGTCACTTGAATTAAAGATCAATGATATTAAGGCCAATCTGATAGAGAACATTGACAATATTATAAATGCTACCGATATTTCTCTCAACGAAATAAAAAACCGTATAATCGAAATTGATGCGGCAATTGGCAGACTTCCTGAAAGTC
>DATAEX010000137.1:0-5145 GCA_036257765.1 Bacteroidales bacterium | reverse complement strand
TTTCTCTTAAGTGCTGTAGTCCAGGGAATTCTTATAATGATCATGATTGGAGGCATTTATTTTGAAATGCAGGCGCCCGGAATTGGTTTTCCGTTGATAGCAGCTTTGGCAGCCGCGATGTTGTATTTTGCCCCGCTTTATCTCGAGGGACTTGCTGAACACTGGGAAATTCTGCTTTTCTTAGCGGGCATAGGACTTGTTCTTGTGGAAATTTTCGTAATCCCGGGATTTGGAGTAGCCGGGGTATCAGGAATAGTATTAATTGTTGCGGGCCTAACATTGAGCCTGATTGACAACATTTCGTTCCGCTTCGAAGGAATAGCTGCTCTTTCACAACTGTCCAGAGCCTTTTTTACTGTAGTAATAGCTGTATTTATGACATTCATAATAGCTATACTCGGCACCAAAAAATTTATATTTTCCAGGGCTCTTTCCGGCTTGTCGCTTGAAGCAGTGCAGGATCATAAAAAAGGATTCATCAGCAGTGATATCAGACAAAAAGCTATGGTTGGGAAAACAGGTGTTGCAGCCACTATTCTCAGACCATCAGGCCGGGTTGAAGTGGACGGTGAATTATTCGACGCCCGTGCAGATATAAGTTACATCGAAAAAGGAGAAAAAATCCGGGTAATCCGCGACGAAGCAGGACAGTTGTATGTTGTTAAAGCTTGATGAGTAATTATTTATGAGCAGCCGAAAAATAATCCGTTACATTATTTATGGAATTATTGTTGTCTTTGTTCTGGCCGCTATTCAGCTGGGCAGGATGTATCACAATATTTTCAGCCCCAATATCAATACTCCGGGCAGAAAGGACTTTTTTCTTTATATTCCCACCGGATCCGATTATGAGGATGTTATTTCAATGCTTGAGGATCATAAAATTATAAAGGATCGTAAAACCTTCACGTGGGCGGCCGAAAAAAAGAATTTTCAAAACAATGTGCATCCCGGACGATATAAGATCCGGCAAAATATGTCGAACAATGAACTGATAAATATACTGCGATCAGGATTGCAGGAACCTGTAAACCTTGTTATCAACGGTGCCAGAACTCCACAGGAATTGGCCGAAAGAATTTCCAGACAAATTGAAACAAGTAGCAATGACCTGCTGAAACTCATGAATGATAATCAGTTTCTTGGAGATTATGGGTTTTCCAGAGAAACCGTTATAGGTATGTTCCTCCCAAACACTTATGAATTCTGGTGGAATACGAATGCAGAAGAATTTATCGAAAGGATGTATAAGGAATATGACCGTTTCTGGAACAGGGAAAGAACTTCGCTGTCAAAAGAAATCAACATGTCGAGGAATGAAGTGATAACACTTGCATCCATCCTAATTAATGAAACTAATAAAGAGGACGAATACAGAAGAATTGCAGGAGTTTATATTAACAGGTTAAACAGCGGAATGAGACTTCAGGCAGATCCTACTATTAAGTTCGCTATGGGAAGATTTGAAAAACAGCGCATTCTGAAAAATGACACTTATTTTGACTCGCCCTATAACACTTATATGTATGCCGGCTTGCCTCCGGGACCTATTGCAATTCCGACAATAAAGGCTATTGATGCTGTCTTAAGGTATGAAAAACATGATTATCTTTACTTTTGCGCCAGGGAAGATTTCTCAGGATATCATAACTTTGCAAGAACACTCGCTCAGCATAATAAAAATGCACGTTCATACCAGAATGCGCTTAATCGGCGTAAAATTTTAAAATAGTCGGTAAAAATAGTTCAGCTGTAGCGATATTAGCTTTAAATTCATCAAACCTAAATCACAAATAGCCTAAACCTTATGGATAAGATCAAATTCGGAACAGACGGATGGCGCGCCGTAATTGCAAAGGATTTTACCATTGACAATGTGGCCAAAATATCTCTCGCCACAGCTTTATGGCTAACACGTAAGTTCAGGAACCCAATTGCCGTAATAGGTTATGATTGCCGTTTCGGCGGTGAAATGTTTATGGAAGCAGTTGCCAAGATACTTGCTTCGAAAGGCATCCGTGTTTTTGTTTCCGAACGTTTTGTTACCACTCCCATGGTTTCACTGGGAGTTAATAAATTAAAAGCTCAATGTGGGATTGTTATAACTGCAAGTCACAACAGCGCTGAATTCAGTGGCTATAAATTAAGGGGGGATCATGGCGGGCCCATGTTCGATAAGGATCTTAAAGATGTGGAGAATCTGATCAGCAATGAAGTAGAGATTGACCTGGAACTGCTAAACTGGAATTACCTGCTCGAACAGGGTTTTATAAATTATATAGATCTCGAAAGCATTTACCTTAAGGAATTAAATGATTCCTTCAACCTAACTACAGTTGCAAACTCAGGGCTTCGCCTGGCTTTTGACGCCATGTACGGTAGCGCCCAAAACATTATGCGAAAAGCTTTGCCGGAAGTACAAAACTTTCATTGCGAGCTGAATCCTTCTTTTATGGGTATAAAGCCCGAACCATTGCGGAAAAATCTGCATGAGCTAATAGAGGTTGTATGGAATAAGAAAAATATTGACTGCTGTATTGCCGTGGATGGCGATGGTGACAGACTAGCCATGCTTGATAAGGATGCCGTGTACTACGACGCCAATCATCTGGTCCTGATGCTTATACATTATCTGGCTGGATACAGGCAATTTTCAGGGAAAGTTCTGGTCAGCTTTTCCACAACTGCCAAAGTTGAGAAGATATGCAAACATTATGGTGTTGAAGTAATCAGAACCCATGTGGGATTCAAGGAATCTTCGAAAATTATGACTGAGGAACAGGTATTGATTGCCGCTGAAGAATCGGGAGGGATCTCAATCGGAGATAACATACCTGAGCGGGACGCTTTAAGGGCCGGACTTACAATATGGCAGTGGATGGCAGAATCACACAAGTCGTTTCGTGAGCTTTACAATGAAGTGATCGAAATTACAGGACCTTTTTCATTCGAACGGGCCAATATCGAACTTAACAGGAATGCCCGGAACAAGATTCTTGAAAAATGCGGTAACGGTACATATGATCATTTCGGCCGATTTAATGTTGAACGCTTTGAAGTATTCGACGGATTTAAATTCTTTTTTTCAGATACCGATTGGCTGATGATCCGTTCATCGGGAACCGAACCCCTCATTCGCCTGTACGCTGAAGCTGAGAATGATGAAGTTGCCCAGGAAATAATTTTTTCCGGCATGAAGGCAGTGATGGAACAGTAGCCTGCAGCCTGTCCCAGAAGTTAAGCCGGAGGAGTTAAGGCCAAAGGTTACGGCCGTTAATCTTGCGGTTAAAACGTTCCGTACAATGCATGCTCTTCAGTATTGCAGTAAATCGAAGAAAAGAAATGGAATCCGGGCCTGTTGGTATTTAATTTACGCTGAAGATGTAACACAGGATGCCCCGGCTGAACTTTAAGGAACCCGCATATCTTTTTATCAGGATGAATAGCCCTGATCCGCTGTTCACCATTCTTAACCTCAATCTGGTAGGCTTTTCTCAAAATTTCAAAAAGCGACTGATCTTCGAATTTCCGGTTACAAAAACGGGGCAGATTAATATCGGGCAAAAAATTAAGATCATAAAAAACCGGAACATCATTTACCAGCCTGAGACGTTCCAGGTAAATACATCCTGACTTCCTGAATTCCTCGCTTAAAGGGAATATGAAATCCTCCGGCCAGGGTATCACAGAAGGTTTAGATAAAATTCGTGTTCTCAGATTGTGCTTACCTAACGCAGACGTTGTTCCAGATATAGACAATATACCGATTCCGTTAGGCAAACCGTATACAATACTACCCTTCCCTTTATGCTTTCTGATTATGCCGTCATGCAACAAGGCATCGAGAGCATGGCGGACTGTGGGACGGGTGATGCCAAAGCGCAAGCAAAGGTTGTTTTCCGAAGGCAGCAGATCACCCGGTTTGTAAGTGCCCTCTGTGATCTGTTTCCGCAACAGTTCATATAATTTTCTGTATTCAGGAACTGAATTTTTCATTGAAAACTTGTAATTACAAGTTTGAAAACATATATTTGTATGATAAACTTTATAAGGTAATATGCGTAGTAAATATACAAAAATATTCAACTTATGTTTACAAGTTAGGATAAAATCTTATCTGATCCTGATTCCGGCCGTACAAGTTATCAAACCTGTAGATTATTCACATCTTAAAATGAAATCCTGATTAAAATGGCAATACCTGTAATAATGCCCAGGCAGGGTCAATCAGTGGAAACCTGCATAATCACTACCTGGTTCAAACATAAAGGTGATACTGTTAAAACAGGTGACATGCTCTTTTCTTATGAAACCGATAAAGCTTCTTTTGATACGGAAGCTTCTGCTGATGGCATCCTCCTCGAAGTTTTTTTCAATGAAGGTGAAGAGGTACCTGTGCTTGCCAATGTGGCTGTTATTGGGAATCACGGTGAGGATGTGGATCCGTATCGTCCGCGGGGGTTAACATCGCCTTCAGTAACTGAATCAACTGATAAAACACCTGTCACTCCTGTATTGCCAGCTCAGCAGCCGGCTGAATCCTCAATGTATGAAGGTTCTGTAAGAATTTCTCCAAGAGCCCGTGTTATGGCCGAAAAAATGGGGATCGACCCCAAATATGTTAAGGGTACCGGTCCAAACGGAAGGGTAATTGCCAGAGATATTCAAAATTTCTCCGGAAAAACAGCTGTGGATGAATTCGAAGATATTAAGGTAAGTAATGTAAGGAAGATCATAGCGAGGGCAATGCATGAATCGATAAGCAAATCCGCCCAGCTAACCCATCATATGTCCGCCGATGCAAGAAAAATTCTGGCTCTCAGAAAACAAACCAAATCGGATTTGGAAAAGGGAGGCACGCTGAATATCACCCTCAACGACATGATATGTTTTTCAGTGATCAGGGCTCTTGCGAAACATCCGGATGTTAATGGTCATTTTTTAGGTGAAACATTCCGCCGGTTCAGGAAAATACATCTTGGGCTTGCCGTCGATACTCCAAGAGGACTTATGGTACCTTCTCTTAAGAATGCCGATGATCTGCCTCTAAATGCACTGTCTGTACGCCTGCGTGAAATTGCCGATCAATGCCGGAAAGGAAATATCATGCCGGATCTTCTGTCACCCGAGGCAGCCACTTTTACG
>DATAEX010000118.1:0-3131 GCA_036257765.1 Bacteroidales bacterium | reverse complement strand
CGTATCAATGATTGAAGAATATAGAATCGATTTTAGATTTTAGATTGAATTGCAATCAAATCTACAACCGTAAATCGAGTCGTAAATTGTAAATTAAATCGTCAATCGTAAATCTACAATCGTAAATCAAATCGTCGATCCTATTGAATAAGCATATTCAGAATTTGTGTCATCTGTGATCGTGAAACCTGTTTGCTTTCATGGTTGGGTCGGGGTTCCAGACTAGCCGTGTCAAGATTGTGAAAACTTTCAGCTACAAATTTCATGTTTAGATGCATGAGCCGGAGCTCAAATTCCATTAAAACCCCTTTTACTTTCCTGTAAGGATTTGTAGCATTTGGATGCCTGAGTGTAATCTGATTGGTATAATAAATGGCGAATGACTCATTATTTGATGGAAGCTTAACTAAGGCTTTCCTGCATTCGAAACCCGCAATCGTTTTGGTTTCGTTGGTTTCTATGATTTCCATATCCTCCATGGTATCAAAACAACACATTTGCTCGTCACGGCTTCCCTTGAACAAGTAATGCTTATCGAAAACCTTAAGCATGGTTGAACACTTGCGGGTATGAAAATTAGTAAAAGCATTCAGTTTGTACATTCCCATAAATCCCTCAATGTTATTCGAAGCCTGGCTCTCATTGAAAGATAATTTCATTTTCGAAGGAAGCACACTGCGCGTCTTTTTATCCAGGTCATCGTTCAGGTAGGTTATCTGGTAGTCTATCCTGCCCGAGGTTATACCGGCCGGAGGATCATTATTCCGGCACGACCAGGAAAATATTGAAACCAGTATTGCAAACGTAACGGGTAATTTCTTCATTAATTGATTAATATGACGGGTTTACGTTAAACGGTATTTTTGGTTCTCCAACATTGATTAATCGGCTGGAAAGGACTGATTAAATAAAGTTATTATAGGATAAACAATTAAACCCTCTCATTGTGAATATTTATTTAAGGATTATGTATGATAATGCATTTTATGATAAATGTCATTTAGAAAGGTCTTTTTGTTTGATTAATTTTGTGAGCGCGCTGAATAATTTTAATTAAACTGATTCCTATGCCATTCAATTTACGTAACCGGAGTTTCGTGAAACTGCTTGATTTCACACCCCAGGAAATAAAGTTTTTGCTTGATCTGTCTTTTGAACTCAAGAAAGCTAAATACAGTGGTGTTGAAACACCTCGTCTTGCAGGAAAAAATATAGCTTTGATTTTCGAAAAAACCTCCACACGCACACGTTGTGCTTTTGAGGTAGCTGCTCATGATCAGGGCGCTCATGTTACATATCTTGATCCTGTTAGTTCCCAGATAGGTCATAAGGAATCGGTTAAAGACACGGCCCGTGTGCTTGGCCGGATGTTTGATGGTATTGAATACAGGGGATATGGACAGCACATAGTAGAAGAACTTGCTAATTTTTCCGGTGTGCCGGTATGGAATGGGCTAACGGATGAATTTCATCCCACGCAGGTACTTGCCGATCTGATGACTATGATAGAACATTCTGAGAAGCCTCTATCTCAGATTAAATTCTGTTATCTGGGTGATGCCAGAAACAACATGGGGAATTCGCTAATGGTAGGATGTGCAAAAATGGGTATGGATTTCCGTGCTGCAGCACCCAAACAATGTCAGCCGGCAGATGATTTGGTTAAAACCTGCCGCCAGATTGCTGAATCCACCGGAGCTAAGATTACAATTACGGATAACCTGCCCGTAGCTGTTAAAGATGTAGATTTTCTTTATACCGATGTTTGGGTATCAATGGGTGAACCGGCATCAGTATGGGCCGACAGGATTAAGCTGCTTACACCATATCAGATAAATCAGCGGGTTCTTGAACTCACAGGAAATCCTGCCGTTAAATTCCTTCATTGTTTACCGGCTTTTCATGACAGAAGGACCAAAGTAGGGGAGGATATGTATCAGAAATTCGGCCTGGATTCAATGGAAGTTACGGATGAAGTATTTGAATCACCTGCTTCAATAGTATTTGATCAGGCAGAAAACCGTGTTCACACTATAAAAGCTGTTATGGTAGCTACGTTAGGCTCATGATTCATACTATATGGACTACCTGTTTATTATACTTGGTGCCATTTGTATATTGGTGGGAATTGTGGGGAGTATCCTGCCAGGTTTGCCGGGTCCGCCATTAAGTTACCTGGGAATTTTGCTTATACACTGGACACGTTTTGCACAGTTTTCAGGAAAGTTTCTTGTAACATGGGCAATCATCGTACTGATTGTTGCAGTCCTTGATTATGTTGTGCCAGTGTGGGGTACCAAAAAATACGGAGGCACCACGGCAGGGGTGAGAGGAAGTACTATTGGGCTTATAATTGGTGTGATTCTTTTACCGATGCTGGGTATCGTTTTAGGCCCCTTCGGAATTTTCGGAATTCTTGGAGGTCCTTTTATAGGTGCCTGGATAGGTGAACGTTCTGCCGGACAGGATCAAAAAAGAGCCCTTCGTGCCGCCTTTGGATCGTTTGTGGGTTTCCTTGCCGGAACGATAATGAAAATAGCCGTTTCAATGGTGCTCGCGTTTTATTATTTCAAAGTTGTTATTCAGGCAGTCTTCTAAAATGACCGACCCTGGGTCAAATAACCCGCCTCTCAATTACTGAATATCAACAAGGTTATTCCTGAAGGCATACAGAACAAGAGACAGTGAATTACGGCATCCTGTTTTATCAAGCAGGTTTGCCCGGTGGTTATCCACAGTTCTCTCACTCAAAAAAAGCTTTGATGCAATTTCGGTTGTATTGAGTCCCTGACAAATTAATTCAAGTATTTGTCTTTCGCGTTGGGTTAATGGGATCTGATTATTGTTTTTTCTGTTTCGGATGAGCTTAAGCAATAATTCCTGTGAAAAATAAGTCTTTCCGCTTAAAATGGCATTTACAGCTGCCCTGAGTTCAGTATTTTCGGCATCTTTGAGGATAAATCCCTTTACTCCGTTTTCAATAACACTGTTATAGTACTGTTCATCTCCGTACATCGATACTACAAGAATTCTCAGGTCGGGAAATTCCTGCAATAAGATGCGACTCGCCTCAATCCCATTAATCTGTGGCATATTAATGTCCATTATAATCAGATCGGGTTTCAATCCTT
>DATAEX010000103.1:0-3391 GCA_036257765.1 Bacteroidales bacterium | reverse complement strand
GCTGCTGTGACATCAGCTCCTGCACCGTAACCCCTGATTACCATGGGTTGTTCATGATACCGGAGCGTTGTGATAAGTATTATATTATTACTTCCTTCAAGGGGATAAGCAGGATGGGTGATTCCAACTTCCATAAGTTCAATGCTGGCTTTCCCTTCGTTGAGACATGCTACAAATCTGAGCTTTTTATTCTCCAGTGTCAGTTTTTTACGGCGTTTCTCAAAAACCTGATCCTGACTGGACATAGTCTGCCAGAAATCATCAAGCGATCCGATGAAACATTTTTCGGGTAAAAATGGAACAATACTAATATCTTCACTCTCAATGGCATATCCCGATTCGCGTGCGAGTATAAGGAGCTTTCTTTTAACATCGGTACCATTCAGGTCGATTCGCGGATCAGGCTCAGAATAACCGGCTTCCATAGCCATTTTTACAGCCCTGCTTAATGGAATATCCTCACTTATCGTATTGAAAATGAAATTCAATGTACCTGAAAGAACAGCTTCCATCCGGATAATTTTATCGCCGCTTCTGATGAGATCGTTCAATGTGCTGATAATTGGAAGCCCTGCGCCTACATTGGTTTCGTACATGAACTTGACATTCTTTTCACGTGCAGTCCTTTTTAACAGGTTATACCGCTCGTATTCCGAAGAACAGGCTATTTTATTCGATGTAACAACCGACACGAAGGAATTCAGAACTTTCTGATAGGTACCTGCTATATGCTCGTCAGCTGTGCAATCGATGAATACGCTGTTACGCAGATTAAGGTACTGCATTTTCTGGATAAAAAGTTCTATATCAGCTTTTTCCCCCTGTTTCTGCATTTCATCCCTGTAGTTGGCCAGGTTTATACCTGCTGGGTTCAGAAGCATCATTTTAGATCTGCATATGCCAATAACATTTATTTTGAGGTGATGATCCCTCAGAAGCACTTCCTGCTGGCTCATGATCTGGTTGAGGAGTTTTCCTCCTACCGTCCCTGCGCCAACCAGATACAGATGAAGTTCCCTGTAATGTGACAGGAAAAAACCTTCGTGAATTACATTAAGAGCTTTGTTGAGGTTCTCTTTTTTGATTACAATCGATATATTGAGCTCTGAAGAACCCTGTGCGGTTGCTATTACACTGATACCATTACGGCCCAGCGAAGTAAAAAGGTTCGCTGAAATACCGGGGGTATTTTTCATTTGTTCACCCACAATGGCTATTATCGAGAGATCTTTTTCAATGAGAATGTTCAGTTCATTCTTTACTTTGATTTCTGTTTCAAATTCGGCCTGTAATGCTTTCAAAGCACGGGGGGAGTCATCCGGATTGAGCGCAAATGTTATGGAATACTCCGATGATGCCTGTGTGATTAGGATTATATTAACATCCGTCCGTGCCAGTGCACCGAAAAGCCTTGAGGATATGCCCTTAACTCCCACCAGTCCTGCACCCTGAAGAGTAATAAGGTCGATATCATCGATAGATGAAATACCCTTGATGAGTGAAAGTCCCGGATTTTTCGATTCCTTTGATATAAGCGTACCCTTGCCTTCGGGATTATATATGTTTTTTATAATGACTTCTATATTATTCCTGTAAACCGGATGAATTGTGGGCGTATAAATTACTTCAGCACCGAAGTGCGATAATTCCATAGCTTCGGAATAGCTGAGATATTCAATGGCCAGGGCCTTCTGAACTTTTTTAGGATCCGCGGTCATGAACCCGTCTACATTCGTCCAGATTTCCAGCCTTTCAACTCCGAGGGCGGCAGAAATTATTGCTGCTGTATAATCCGATCCTCCACGACCCAGTGTAGTTGTAACATTATGTTCGCTGCTCGCCAGAAAACCTGGCACAATACCTGTCTTCCTGTACCTGTTGAACTGAGCTCTTATAAGCCGGTTTGACAGTGGGAAGTTAACCCTGGCATTCCCATAATGATCATCGGTTTTTATAATACCCTTTGCATCAATAACCTCACCATCTTTTATGATATTACTGACAATATAGGCTGACATGATTTCACCATAACTTAATATCTTATCCTGTATTTTTAATGTAAGATCATTAAGTTGATATACGCCATTAATTATGCTGATGAGATCTTTGAGATAGGCATCTATATGATTGTTCACCCTGGAACGCAAAGGTTCTTCGAACAACGAATCGATGATCTGATGATGTTTTGATTCTATCTCATTGTGCAGCCGGAAGTAACTCTTATTTCTTGCCGCTGCTGTTCTGGAAAGTTCAAGCAGTTTATCGGTTATTCCATGAAAAGCAGAAACCACAACAATCACAGGCGCTGTTTGTGATTCAACTATTTTTTTTGCTTTAAGAATATTTTCTCCGGAATCAATAGCATATCCTCCGAATTTGAGCACTTTCATGATTCGCTGAATTAATGGTAAGAGCCCTTAAAAGTACTACAGAATTGGAGATAAAACAAATTCACGGATTCTCAATAACCATGGAATCTTGAAAGTTGCGAAGATAATGATAAGGTCTAATGGCCGGTTACAACCATTTTAATGGTTTCCGAATTGTTGCCATAGCTTATGCGGCATATATAAACTCCTGGATCAAAAACCTCACCGTTAATTGGAATATAATATTGTCCGTCGTATTTATATTCGTTTACAAGGTTCATTATTTTCTTTCCGGCCGGATCATAAACGGATAAATCAACATGGGAGGGAAATTTAACGTCGTAACTGATCAGACTATTCGTCCTGAACGGATTTGGATAAACGGTTAGTAATTGACTGTCAATTGGAAAAGTAACGGGTACCGTTGTTACTTCATCAAAGTCGAATTCTGCAAGGCCTATGCTATTACTTGATGATGAGGATATCACCGCCGGACCTGACAGATACATCTTGTTTTCAATGATCACAAAATCCGATACGCCTGACTGGAGTCCACCGCCAATATCCGACCATTCAGTTCCATCAAAATATGCAATATTATTTAAGCGCTTACCTCCTGCATAATTAAAATATCCTCCTGCTATAAAGCCTTCTCTGAAAGGTTCAATGTCTGTAATGAAAACTTCACCACTATCTGAACGCAGATGATCGGCATCCAAAGTAATCCAGTTATTATCACTCCATTTCAGGATACCGCACGTCCTCTCCTGATTGGTAGGATGTAGATATCCGCCGATAAAAATCTGATCATTAACAATCTCAACTGCATTGATCACCCCATCAACGTCTGATCCTGAACCGGGATCTATAAACTTCTTTCCTTCAAGTACAGTAAAATTTCTGGAATTCAAACCATTTACCTTATTGAATTCACCCCCAATTATAATTTTATCGCCCATTACTTCTATATCGTAAATGCGGCCCGGTATACCGTCGTCGTATTCCACTCCCTTACCGAATAC
>DATAEX010000097.1:0-4822 GCA_036257765.1 Bacteroidales bacterium | reverse complement strand
CAGGGCTAAAGATCTTATTTATGGCAATATTGGCGCAACCGATAAAATATTAAACACATTAAAAGAAAAGTATGGTATCTTTTCCCAAGTACATACAGATTGAAACTTCAATAGTTTGTAACAGCAACTGCATATTCTGTCCCCATAAAGAGATGGAACGTGGTCCGGATTATATGGAAGAACATATCTGGAAAAAAATAATTGATGAATCAAGAGGTCACGGTGTAGTTTACAGGCCATTCATGATCAATGAGCCGTTTGTTGATCTGCGTATACCTGATGTTATCAGATATATTAAAAAAGATCCTACTGCCAAGGTCGAATTTAACTCGAATGGAAATTTTCATCCAAAATTCGATATAACGGCTGCCCTCGAAGCAGGAATCGACTGGATACGTTTCAGTATAGACGGTTTCACCGAGGAGACATTCAAAAAGAGTGGCAGAGGAGGTAAATTCGACAAGATTGTAACTAATGTCCTTGCATTCATTGAAGAACGGAACCGACTGAAAAGCAGTTGCCATGTAGAGGTCAGGATGATAGACCTGGATATAACACGTAATGAACAGCAGGATTTCGTTGATTTCTGGCGTCAGCATGCCGATGAGGCAACCATAACACAATTGTACGATTGGCCATGGAGCGGACAAACCGAGTGTTTTCGAAGGCCTTGCCCCAAAATAAAGAACGAAATGTTCTTTATGGTTGACGGACGAGCTGTACTTTGCTGTTGGGATGCATTTGCGAGGGGAATAATCGGTGATATAAACAACAAGACCGTCGAAGAAATTTGGCTCGGTAATCCCAATCAACAGTTTCGTAGTTTTCTTGAAAAAGGGGAAAGGGATAAGATCCTGCTTTGCTCCCGTTGCGATGCATTTAAAAACTACAATTTCAGTAACTGGGCTGGTTATTAATCCAAAGTATTGTTAATCGTTTAACAATTTTCTTTTTCAGGTGTTAATGAAGGAACCGGAACATATTCCGGGAACCTGATCGTTATGCCTGCAGCTCAACCAATTGAATTTCAGCCCTTTCTCATTTATGCCGGCATTGTTTTTGTCATCGCCGGCATTATGATTGGCTTGTCGTGGATACTGGGCGAGCAGCATAAGGAGAAGCTTACTGCAGAACCCTACGAATCGGGAATTGCACCCACTGGAAATGCACGATTACGTTTCTCATCCCATTTTTACCTTATAGCAATATTCTTTGTCATTTTTGACCTGGATGCAGTATTTATCCTGGCCTGGGCTGTCTCATTCAGAGAGCTTGGTTTGCCAGGATACCTGGGGATTGTAGTTTTCATAGGTATTCTCCTGGCAGTTCTTGTATATGAGATAGGGATCGGGTCGCTCGATTTTGGCCCTCAGGGCAAAAAAATCCTTAAGTACAAAAACAGGTTTACCAAATGAATTATACTCTCAGCAAAAATCCGGGTAATCCGTCGGAACATGATTCAAATGAAGAAGCAGTCAGACGTTCCGTTTTTTTTAGCCGTCTTGAAGACCTCATAGCCTGGGGAAGAAAAAACTCCATATGGCCTTTCAATTTCGGGTTATCTTGCTGCTTCGTAGAAATGGCTACCTCAATTACAAGCCGGTACGATATAGCAAGGTTCGGGGGTGAAGTAATCCGTGGAACGCCACGTGAAGCCGACATGATGGTTATTGCAGGGACCGTTTTTATAAAAATGGCACCGGTAATTAAAAGGCTTTATGAGCAGATGATGGCACCCCGATGGGTTATATCCATGGGATCCTGCGCCAATTCAGGCGGAATGTATGATATATACAGTGTGGTACAGGGAGTCGACAAATTTTTACCTGTCGATGTGTATGTATCCGGTTGTCCTCCGCGTCCTGACGCTTTTTTGGAAGGTCTGCTTCTTCTGAGGGATTCAATTGGACAAGAGAAAAGACCGCTTAGCTGGTTGATCGATGATCAGGGCATTTCAAGGCCACCAAAAATCAGCATAAGGGACCTTAAAAATGAAGAACGCATGAAAATGGGAAATATCAGGCCCATGAATGAAATCTAATACACTAATTTCAACCACCGGTTTGCTATGAATGGTGATCTCTCACTGGTTTCCGATATACGTGCCAAACTCGGCAGCTCGGTCATATTAAATGCCCAGGATGTATCTGATGATACAACTACTATATGGGTTAACAACAGCCGGGTAAAAGAATTGCTCTCCTTCCTGAAAACCGGGATAGATCATCCGTTCAATATGCTTTACGATCTTACTGCTATTGACGAAAGAAGAAAAAACAACAGGCAGACAGTACCGGAAAGCGACTTTACCATAGTTTATCACCTCACATCTTTAGACAGGAACCAGGATTTGCGGATTAAGACCCCTTTGAAAGGTGAATATCCATCTACTGTAAGCGTCACCGGTATCTGGCCTTCCGCTAATTGGTACGAGAGGGAAATTTACGATATGTTCGGAGTTGGCTTCGAAGACCATCCCAATCTCCGAAGGATATTGCTGCCTTCAACGTGGAAAGGTCATCCATTGCGAAAGGAATATCCCGCAAGGGCAACAGAAATGGGCCCTTTTGTGCTTAATGAACAGATGCGCGAATTGGAAGACTCAATGCTTCAGTTCAGGCCTGAAGAATGGGGACTGAAACCGGCAAGCGAAGACACCGACTTTATGTTCCTTAATATCGGACCACAACATCCCGGCACTCATGGCTTGCTAAGGCTGGTGCTCCAGCTTGATGGCGAACATATAGTGGAACTGGTTCCGGATATCGGTTTCCATCACAGGGGAGCTGAAAAAATGGGCGAACGGCAATCATGGCACACCTTTATACCTTATACTGACCGGATCGACTACCTGGGAGGAGTTCTCAACAACCTGCCTTATGTGCTGTCGGTTGAAAAAATTGCCGGTATTAAAGTACCGGACCGGGTGAACGTTATCCGGATAATGATGTGTGAGCTTTTCAGGATTGCCAGTCACCTGGTTTGGCTTGGCACCTATGCCCAGGATTTGGGACAAATGTCGCCGGTCTTTTATGCATTCAACGACAGGGAACGCATTTACGATATAGTGGGTGCAATAACCGGAGGCAGAATGCATCCATCCTGGTTCAGGATAGGTGGTGTGGCACATGACCTTCCGGACGGCTGGGATAAATTGATCAGGGACTTTCTCGACTATTTTCCCAAACAGATAAAGGAATTCGAAAAAGTCGTCATTTTAAACAGGATATTCCGGGAAAGAACGGTAGGCATTGGCGTTTATACCGCCGCTGAAGCCATCGAATGGGGAGTAACCGGTGTGGGACTACGATCGGCAGGTGTAAATTGGGATTATCGGAAAAAAAGGCCTTACTCAGGTTATGAAAATTTTGAATTCGAGATTCCGCTTGGCAAAAATGGAGACTGTTTCGATCGTTCGGTGATCCGTATGGAAGAAATGCGCCAGAGCCTTCGTATTATAAAACAATGCCTCGATAATATGCCGGCAGGGTCTTATAAATCGGATCATCCGCTTACAACACCTCCTCTGAAGGAAAAGACCATGCAGGATATTGAAACCCTCATCACACATTTTCTTGGCGTAACCTGGGGACCGGTTATTCCTCCGGGTGAAGCCATGATTCCTGTTGAAGCTTCAAAAGGAAGCAACGGTTATTACCTCGTCAGTGATGGTAATACATCTTCGTACCGTTCACGCATCCGGACTCCAACCTTTGCCCATGTGCAGATGCTTCCGCTTATAAGCCGAGGGTATACAATCCCGGACCTCCTCTCGATTTTGGGGGCAATGGATCTGGTTCTTGCCGATCTTGACAGATGAAAACGAAAATAACAGACTATGCTTTCAAACGCTGAAAAAGATGAAATTAAAAAAGAAATTGAGCTCTATCCTTATTCACAGGCTGCATGCATCGATGCCCTGAAGATTGTTCAGGAGCACAGGGGATGGATCTCTGATGAAGCAATCAGCGATATTGCTTCCGAATTAAAAATGTCACCGGAGGAGGTCGACAGCATAGCGACGTTTTATACCCGGATCTACCGCAGGCCGACAGGCAGAAATGTTATTCTCATCTGCGACAGCGTCAGCTGCATGGTTATGGGATATGAAACGCTCTATAAATATATATCAGATAAGTTTTCAATAGGTTTTGGAGAGACCACAAAAGATGGAAGGTTTACGCTTCTCCCTATTTCCTGTCTTGGCGACTGTGATCATGCTCCGGCCATGATGATCAATGACGATCTTTATCACGATATAACAGTCAGTTCTCTTGATGAAATTCTGAAGAAATACCAGTAATTTGCATGGAATACCCTCTAACAGGCCATATAGATTTATCCAGGCCACCTCTCAGCTTCAGAGAATTTGAAAAAGCAGGAGGATACAATGGCGTATATAAGGCTATTAAGGAAATGAATCCTGATGATATTGTTGCGCTGGTAAAAAGCTCTAACCTGCTTGGCAGGGGTGGCGCCGGATTTCCGACAGGATTAAAATGGAGTCTTGTTCCTAAAACAGCCGGAGGGAGCGGCATAAAGTACCTTATTGCAAATGCGGATGAAATGGAACCCGGCGCTTTCAAAGACAGGTACCTGCTTGAAGGAAATCCGCATCTGTTGATTGCAGGAATGATCATCGCAGCATTTAGCATCCAGGCACAGAAATCATATATATTCCTAAGATGGGCTTATAAGAAAGCAGAAAAAGAGCTGCGAAAAGCCATTGCAGAAGCTTATGATGCCGGCATGCTTGGTAAAAATATCCTGGGATCCGGATTTAACCTCGATTTGTATTTACATACCAGCGCAGGACGATACA
>DATAEX010000095.1:0-1606 GCA_036257765.1 Bacteroidales bacterium | reverse complement strand
TCTGCTTCGGTTGTTCTTTGGCTGGTTATATGTAGGAATTCCCCATGGATTCATGCTGTTCTTCAGATCAATCGCTACTATGGTAATTATGTTCCTGTCGTGGTGGGCTGTTTTGTTTACAGGTAAATATCCCGGGTCATTTCATGAATTTGTGACCGGAATGATTCGCTGGCAAACAAGAGTTAACCTGTATCTGTCATTTATGACTGACGAATATCCTCCATTCACAGGTAAAGAAGTAGCTGCAGCATGAGCGTAGATCCATCGGATTATTTGCCTGTTCCCCAACCTGCCGATATTCCAATTCGTGAGAAAGAGGACGCTATGGGGGCATATTTGATGATGTTTGCGGGTATGGCGATAGCATTGCCTCTTCCCTTGCTTAATCTGGTAGCGTCCTTTATCTATCTGTATCTCAATAAGAAGAAAAGTCCTTTTGTTCATTTTCATTCATTGCAAGCCCTGTATTCTCAAATTCCGGTGACCATACTCAATATTATTGACCTGGTCTGGTTTATAGTTATTTTGGTAAACGACTACTCATTCAGTAGTGAATTCAAGGGTTTTACTATAATGGTACTTGCCATTAACCTCGCAGATCTTATATTTAGTATGATAGCAGCGGCTAAGGCACGAAAAGGACTGATGTATTATTATATATTCTTCGGACCTGTTTCATATCAAAGGGCCTTCAGTAAAAAAAGAGCAATAGAAAAGGAATTGGTTAATATGCCTCCAAAATTTTAACAGTGATGCAGAAAAAGCTGATTTTTCAAGGCATATTGCTGATCTTTATTTTTGGGTCAATATGGGGAATATTTGCTTTAATCCCCATATGGCCCGAAAAAAAGCCTTCTATGCTTTCGGTGGAAAAAGAGGAAAAACTTGGAAACCTTTTACTTAAAGCAACACTTGCAGACCCCGGAATCAGAGAGATAGAAAACGATTCAATTACAAACGCACTCGATTCCATTGAAAAACGGCTGACCACAGCGCTTGAAAACAGTCAATATAATTACAGAATCATCGTTGTAAGGAGCGAAATGGCTAATGCATTTGCTCTACCCGGCGGATATGTGCTCATAACCGACAGACTCATTAGCCTTATGGAATCACCCGGGGAATGTGCAGCCGTTTTGGCTCACGAAATTGGTCACATCGAAAAAAGGCATACTCTTTCGAAATTACTGGCAAATTTTACGGCAGCGGTTATTTTTGGAGACAATGCACTTGCTACAGAAGCAGCAGAATTGCTAGCCACCTCAGCCTATAGCCGCCGGCAGGAAGAAACTGCCGATCGGTTTGGACTAAACCTGCTCGAAAAATCAGGGATTAATCCACACCTGATGGGTACGGCATTCCGGCATCTGAAAGAGGAATCGGAATATTTCGACATCAAAATGGAGATCATTATGTCGCATCCTGATATTGATAAACGGATAAAGGAAGCCTATGATTACAAGGTTGCTTCAGATTTTAATGAAGTAGCCTTTGATATCAATTGGAAATCTGTAAAAAACAGTCTCACTCCTCCGAAATTTCAATAAGCCACTGCCGATAAAACGAGAATAGCTTCGATTTTGAAAGGAAACCAACATATACACCG
>DATAEX010000093.1:0-1526 GCA_036257765.1 Bacteroidales bacterium | reverse complement strand
TCAATCTGTTCGCTATCGATGGGTTTTCACATAGCGAGATAGCCGCTCAGCTGAGCATAAAAGAATCCAGTTCGAGAGCTTATCTGACGCGGGCGCGGAAAATACTTCAGGTTGGAATAACGAAACTACAGGCACAACATGGAAAAGAATATGCCGGATAAAATTTTCAGTAAAAAACTGGAAAATATTACAGATTTGCCCCCGGGAACAAGCTGGAACAGCCACAAAGGATGGGCAGAATATGAGAAAAATTACCTGACAAAAAAGGTCCCTGTCAGGAAATTGATTATTTATCTCAGTGCAGCGGCCGCAGCGCTATTCATAGGGATATTTTACTTACTTCATTTTCAACATTACCACGATATGAATCAAGTCACCAATGAGACGGATAAAATTATGGAATTTGTATTGCCCGATGGTAACAAGGTATGGTTAAACAGATACAGTTCTCTTGAATATCCGGCGCATCTCGATAAAAACCATAATGAACTCAGTGTTACCGGAGAGGTCTATTTCGAAATACGAAATCTGCAAATTCCATCATATGAAATAATGGCACATAATGCGGTCATTCTGGCTGAACATCCCGGTGAATTTAATATCAGGGCCAGAACGCAGGAAGATTGTGTCAGCATCACTGTAAAATCAGGGGCACTTAAAATAAAAGAGGTCAGCTCCACTGAAGGTTTGGCATTGCTGGTAACCGAAGGAAATTATTGCTCAGTTCATAAATCTCAAAATCTGGTTTATGCATCTTCCAACAGAAATGAAAATTTTTTGTCCTGGAAAACAGGCAATTTAACCTTTAATAGCCTGCCGGTCGCCACAGTGACCGATATTTTGGCTGAGTACTACAATACCACAATTGAAATTACGGATAAATCATTGGCATATTGTTTATTCACCGGCACATTCAGTGACCAATCCATAGATGCCGTAATGAATAAATTGCAAACGGATCTGAGCGTTATCGTTCGCAATGCAGGTGACAAAATCACGATCTCAGGGAAAGGATGTCTTTAATAAAAAAATAAATCAATGAAAACTATATTATGTTTGCTTATAACCATCGCAGCCTTTCAGTTGGCTGCATTCTCTCAGTGTGGAGTGAATCATAAAGAACTGTTGGATAAATACTGTACCGGTGTATATCTTCAACATCAGGAACTCGACAATGCTTCTAATGGAAAAGTTTCATTCCTGTTTAAAGAAGGCGACCGATATGCGCTATACTTTTTAAATCCCAGCAAAAAACTTCCGGAATTTATGCTTACCGGCAGCAAGGCAACGGCATTGAAGGATGTTGTACGCAATGTCAACAGAAGAGATAATATTTCATTGTTTGCTTTTACCGCCGACGAAACCGGGGAATATGAATTATCTTATAAGTTCGGTACAAATGAAGATGCCTGCGTGCTTATGGCCATTTACCTTCAAAATCTGACCTTATTCAAGCCCGGAGTTTATAGCAATTTTGAAGAAATGAAATACAACAATCCTTCCGCACCCTTGGAACAAAAGATACT
>DATAEX010000090.1:0-5769 GCA_036257765.1 Bacteroidales bacterium | reverse complement strand
AAGAAAGTCAGACAACCGACATTAAATTACTCGACGGGCTGGTAAAATTGCTTCTTGAGCAACGGCAGGAAGCCAAGGCCAGAAAAGATTATGCTACCTCCGACCGTATACGGAATCAACTTTTATCGCTTGGAATAATTGTGAAAGACACTAAGGAAGGGGCAACATGGGAAATGGAGGCATAATTTATCATCCCCGAAGGCGAACTATAACGGTCAATATCGGCAATATTCCGATGGGTAGTGATTATCCTGTGAGGATACAGTCGATGGCAAATACGCTTACCAGTGATATTGATCTGAGTGTAGCACAATTCATCAGAATAGCGGAAGCAGGTGCTGATTATGTCAGGTTTACAGTTCCTTCTATGGCCGATGCCGATGCCTTTTCCCTAATAAAAAAGGCATTGAGAGCAAGGGGTCATTTAACCCCGTTGATTGCCGATGTTCATTTCAATCCGGAAATTGCTTTGAAAGTAGCTGATTATGCAGATAAGGTCAGGATCAATCCCGGAAATTTCAGCGATAAGAATAAATTTTACAGTCTGGTTGAAAAATGCAGGGTTTCGGGTAAGGCAATTAGGATTGGTGTCAATCACGGTTCACTGTCACAGTCCGTCATGGATAAATTCGGTGATACTCCATTAGGAATGGCGGAATCAGCCATGGAATACCTGCGGATTTGCCGGGAGTTGAATTTCAATCAGGTTGTTGTTTCTATGAAATCAAGCAATGTTCGCGTAATGATTTATGCAACACGGCTCATAGCAGATATGATGGATAAGGAGGATATGCCATTTCCTTTGCATCTTGGTGTTACTGAGGCCGGGGAAGGAGAGGACGGACGTATAAAATCGGCTGTCGGTATCGGGACTTTGTTGTCGGAAGGACTTGGAGATACTATCAGGGTATCGCTGACGGAGGATCCCGAGGCTGAGATACCAGTGGCAAGATCAATTCTGAGAAGCATTAGCGCTGATATGAAGGATGGACGGAACAAGACGATTGTGCATAAAGAAGCGGGCAGGTTTGAATTTATCAAAAGGAAAAGCATGATTGCGGGAAATATAGGAGGAGGTTTACCTCCGGTAGTTTACGGTTACGACCGGATCGATCCGGTGGTCAGGATGCTCAGATCCTCATTCAATGAACTGAATGATGAATTTATTTCCGACCTCAGTTCAAGATCTGATGCGGTTCTTGTTTTTACTACAGGGGGCAGCAATGTTCAGGCTGAGTTGAAATGGCTCAGGAACCGCCTTGAAGAATGCAAATGCGCAGTGCCGGTGATACTGAGACTGATTACCAACGAAAATACAGAGGATGATTTCATGATAAAATGCTCAGTATCCCTTGGCGGAACGATAATTGACGGTTTTGGTGACGGTTTGTGGCTGGAAAATACAAACGGAACCGGTAAGGAAAAAATCAATTCAATATCACTGGGGATCCTTCAGGCCTGCAGGGCAAGAATGTCGAAAACCGAATTTATTTCCTGTCCTTCCTGCGGTCGTACTCACTTTAATCTTATTGATGCGCTCTCTAAGATAAGAAAGGCAACCGGACATCTCAAAGGACTTAAAATAGGAGTAATGGGTTGTATAGTGAATGGCCCCGGTGAAATGGCCGACGCTGATTACGGATATGTGGGCTCTGGTATAGGCAAAATAACATTATATAAGGCAAAGGAAATCGTGAAAAAAGGTATCCCTGAGGATAAAGCAGTTGAAGAACTTATTATCCTGATAAGAGAAAATGGGGATTGGATAGAGCCGCCAGGCTAAAAATCAGTATTGAGCAGGGACGGGGAGTAGAGGGAGTGGTGTGATAAAACCTGCAGTTAAAATGTTATACTGGCAATATCCTTCATGGCAACCGCCACATCAGCTTTCTGGTTTGTGAGCGGATTGACGATCTGCACATGAATTTCATTGTACTTGTCGGCAGGATTAAAACACGACATTACCAGTTCTGCATCTTCCAGCTGCACTGTAACGCCATCCTTCTTTATAGCAGTAATGGTTCCTTTCTGGTTTCCCACTGAAGGAGCAGGGGCGGCAGTGAATCCTGATAATTCCAGCCTGTTTATGTCCTTAAAATCGTTAATTTCGGTATGACTATCATGAAATTTTCCTTTCAGAATGGTAAATGTTGAAGCATAGGCATTGGATTCACATTTTAATTTACCAAAGTGATACGCTTCAATTGTTTTTCCATTTTTCAGCTTAATAGTTGCCTTTACAGGTGACTGTCCGGATGCAAAAAAGAATGTGGTTGAAAACAGGATAGTTAACAGCAGCAGCTTTTTCATGGTTATGCCTAATTTATGATTTTGCATTATATAAACGGAAAATCATACCGATTTGTTTTGTTTAAGTTTATGGTAATAGGCTTTAGGTCATTAGGGAGTAGACTGCAGGACTGCGGGCTATATATTAAAATTAAAATACAAAGATGTCTTTAAGGGTAAGTGGTGACATAAGGTGGATAGTCTGGAAACCCATTAACCGTGCGGTATCGATATTTTCAATAAAGTCATCGATGAACATAGTTTCCCCGGGAATAATTCCGGCATCTTTTACTACGAACTTGAAAATGTCGGCGTTAGGTTTCCGCAAGCCTAGTTCATAGGAGAAATAGGTTTTCTTAAACAAATGCCCATAGCCGTATATACCATACATTTCCCTTATTCTTTCAAAGTAATAAGGTAAATGTATGGCATTGGTATTACTTAAAAGAAAGGTCTGATAAAGCTTATTTGCTTTTTTCAGAATTTCCCATCTTTCCTCAGGTAATTCGCCAAGCATGGCATTCCAGGCATTATCAATAGATTCGTCGCTTATATGGTGAGTGCAATATCTCCTGACACGATCCCTGAACTGAGCAGGTGAAATGTTCCCGATTTCAAACGGTATAAAAAGATCATCATGAGGATCATGAGGTACCGATTCATCCCAAATGGCAAGTCCCAGATCGAGAAATGCCTGTTTGGTTTTTTCAAAATGCAGGTCAGTAATCACACCTCCCCAATCGAAAATAATATTCCTTATTTCAGTATTTCCATTGTATATTGCACCTGAGAAAGTCATATTTTTATTTTTTACAAAAGAAATGTTTTCCGTTTAAATATGAAAGTAAAGGGTAACAGATTTGAGACTATTTGGATTCATCCGGGGAACCCCGGTATTGTACAGATCATTGATCAAAGACTGCTTCCATTTGAATTTCGAATTGAAGACCTGCATACATTTGAGGACGTTTTTGTTGCCATCAGGGATATGCATCTCAGGGGCGCACCTCTTATTGGTGCTGCCGGAGCCTTGGGTATGTACCTGGCTGTCATTCATTATAAAGGAGAAAATATTGACAAGGAATATATTTCTGAAAAAGCAGCATATATCAAATCTGCGCGACCTACAGCAGTTAACCTGAGCTGGGCTATTGACCGCGTTTCGGAAGCAATCGGGAACGGGGGTAAAAGAACCGAAGTTTCTCAAACAGTTCATCGAATCTGCATTCAAATTATTGATGAAGAAAGGGAGAATTGTCTCAGAATAGGTCAGCATGGACTTGCGCTGATAAAGGAGATAAATTACAGAAAAAATCAGGATGTTGTAAATATTCTTACTCATTGTAACGCAGGATGGCTTGCATGTATCGATTATGGTACTGCGACTGCCCCTATTTATCTAGCTCATGACAGCGGGATTAAAGTTCATGTATGGGTAGATGAAACAAGGCCCAGGAATCAGGGGGCACGTCTTACCGCATGGGAACTCCAACAACATGGTGTGCCATGTACTGTAATAGCTGATAATACGGGGGGGTTGCTTATGCAGCAAGGCCTTGTCGATATGGTTCTGGTAGGTTCCGACAGAGCCTCTCCCTATGGTGATATTGTAAATAAGATCGGAACTTATCTGAAGGCATTGGCTGCCAAAGATAATAGCATTCCATTTTATGCAGCACTTCCTTCTTCTACGATCGACTGGAACTTATCGGAAGGAGCTATGGAAACGCCTATAGAACAGCGTAACGGGGATGAAGTAAAATTAATTGAAGGAATCAGGGACGGTGAGATATATGAAGTTGGTATAACTGCACCCGGGGTACCTGTAGTAAACTATGGTTTTGATATTACGCCGGCCAGACTGGTTACAGGAATTATTACAGAAAGAGGAATTTCAAATGCCGACAAAAAAAGTATATTTACATTATTTCCTGAAAAAAACATAAACCCGGTTTCAAGATGAAAATAGCTATAATTGGTGGAACAGGCTTTGCATTGCCAGATTACCTGACTGATGTTAAAGAAATTTCAGTTGAAACACCTTTTGGAAAACCGGAACCCGTTATTTATACGGGAAAAATGGACGGCGTGGAAATAATTCACCTCTCAAGAAATGGCAAAAACCATGAACTGCCTCTGACCAGGATCAATTACAGGGCAAATATGTTTGCCCTTAAGCAACTGCAGGTTGATCATATTTTTGCAACGGGAACGTGCGGAAGTCTCCAGGAAGAAATTTGCCCGGGAGAAGTAATCATATTTGATCAATTCATCGACATGACCAAACAGCCGGTCACCGGCATTATTGAAGAGCTGAATCCGGGAAGCAATAATTACGTTTCAATGGCAGAGCCATTTTCCGATGAACTGAGAGATAGCCTTATTGAATCTGCCATAGTTCAGGGAATCACCGTGCATACAAAGGGAATAGCCATTTCAATTGACGGCCAGAGATCTTCATCCCGTGCAGAATCCCGCCTTTATCGTTGCTGGGGTGCTGATGTTGTTAATATGACAACAGCTCCGGAAGCAATTCTAGCTAATGAATTGGGTATTGCCTATGCTGCTGTTTCGCTTTGCACAGGTTATGATTCCTGGAGACAGGGAGACTCCGCGCCCGAACCGAACGAGAAAATGAATATTGTGGGCAGCAATTATATAAGAATAATTAAGCTGCTAAGCCGTGCGGTGAAAAAGATAGAATAGACCTTCGGAAGGTGTACCTTCCGAAGGTGGTGGTGGTCCCACTTGGGCTCGAACCAAGGACCCCCTGATTATGAGTCAGGTGCTCTAACCAGCTGAGCTATGGGACCAAAATTTTGCTTTTTTGAAGGCGTGCAATATTAATCAATTGTTAAGAATTATGCAAACTCCTTCCCACTAACACTACCCTTATTTACTTTTTTACTGCTTTGATAGCTCCAGGATCCTTTAGCGAAGCTAAATTATTTCATCACGCATCTTTTTTATAAGTTATTTGTCATTTCTAAAATGTATTTTGCATCATTAAACTTTTTATGAAGCACATTATTCTGCTCATAACTCTTGGATTCGTAATTCCCGGATCACTTTCAGCACAGAAATATACTTTAAGCGGACACATTATTGATGGTGATAATGGTGAAAATCTCATTGGTGTGGGCATTTATTTAAAAGGATCAAATACAGGTGTGGTAACGAATTCATATGGTTTCTACTCCGTTTCCCTCAGACCCGGGATGTATAATTTCCTCATAAGTTATATTGGCTATGAAACCATCGATACAGTGATCAGAATTCAGCAAAATATGAGAATTGATTTTGAAATGAAAATTGCTGTTAAGGAATTAAATGAAGTGGTGATTAAGGCCGAAAGCAGCGATGACAAAGTCAATTCGACACAAATGAGCACTGTAACGCTGTCGAATAAAACTATGAAGCAAATACCGGTGGCATTTGGTGAGGCCGATTTATTGAAAACTCTTGTTTTACTTCCGGGAG
>DATAEX010000088.1:0-14598 GCA_036257765.1 Bacteroidales bacterium | reverse complement strand
CTAAAAAAAAGCAGAATTAGTATTGTACAAATGTAATTTGACTTCTTTGATCTTAAAACGCTTAAATTTACATTTTTAACTAAAACTATGGCTGCACCTTATATTCTTAAAGAAACTCAGTGGAAAACCGTATCCGATATTAAATACGATATGGCTGTCTTGCCTTGGGGCGCTACAGAGGCTCATAACTATCATCTTCCATTTGGAACTGACTGTATTGAAACCGATTATATAGCTGCAGAATCAGCCAGAAAAGCCTGGGAAAAAGGTGCGCGTCCGGTTGTGTTACCCGTGATTCCTTTTGGAGTGAATACCGGACAGCTTGATATATATATGACAATCAATATGAATCCCGGAACTCAGTACAGTATTCTTGAGGATGTTCTTTACAGCCTGTCGAATCATAATATTAACAGGCTCATCGTATTCAATGGCCATGGAGGTAACGATTTTAAAACTCTGATTCGTCAATTGCAGCCAAAATTTCCTGAAATATTAATTATTCAGCTTAACTGGTTTGAAGTGTCGCCACTTGATAAGTTCTTTGAGGAAGGCGGTGACCATGCCAATGAAATGGAAACCAGTGTTATAATGAAAGTTGCACCGGAACTTGTTTTGCCATTAAGCGAAGCGGGTGAAGGTAAGGCAAGAAAGTCGCGCTTTAAAGCACGTAAAGAAGGATGGGTATGGTTTCCAAGGGAATGGACTAAAGTAACCGTAGATACTGGTATAGGTAATCCAAAAAAAGCTACGGTTGAAAAAGGTGCCAGATATCTTGAAGAGATAACTGATAAAATAGCGGACTTCTTTGTAGAGTTAGCACAAACAGATCGAAATGATCTTTATGAGTAGCTGGATCCTGCATCCTGTTTCACAGTGCGAACAGGCCTTCCGGCGCATCTATCACAATTTCTCTGTCAGCATCATTTATTTCAAGAATTATATCTTCATGTACAGGTATAAGCCATTCTTTTTCGGCTTGCCGAATTCTGAGCAACGGATTACTCGGCATACCGGTTAATTCATGAGCAATTCCTATAAATCCCAGGCTTTTATCAATTACCTTATACCCTGAAACCGAAATATTTGTGATTTTATTTCTTTTGTGTTTAATATGATCAGAGGCAATGTAGGCTTCGCAACCGCTAAGGGATCTCGCGTCTGACTCCGAATTAATGTGTTCAAACTTTAATACTAAGGAATCGTCCGCATTTGGCCGAAATTCTTCAATAAAAAAAGGGACAAGCAATCCGTCGATTTCGACGAATACCCAATCCCTTTTTTTTATTTCTTCCGGTTTGATATTCCTGAGTCTGATCAGCACTGAACCTTTGGTTCCATGAGGCTTGGCAATAATACCAAGCAAAAGATTATTCTCTTTTCTGATCATCCTAACATTTTACCAGTTAAAACAAAGGAAATGCCGGCAGGATGATTAACCCGATACCTAAAAAGTTTTCAGGCTTCGGGAGCCTCTCCGGTTTTTTCGGAAGTAGCCTCCGCCTGTTCGGGGGCTGGCTGTTCAGCCGACTGGCTTTCAGGGGTTGCTTCTTCAGCTGTTGCTGGCTCAGCAACTTTGGCCTCCTCTGCCTGGGCTTTTAATTTCCTGGCAAGTTCTTCGGCTTTGGCCTCCTTTACCTTAGTTTCAGCTTCAAGACGTTTTCTTTTCTCATCAGCTTTTACCCTGGTAACTTTATCAGCTTCAGCCTTGAGTCTTGAAGTCTTTTCAGCTGACCATTTCTGAAAACGATTTTCAGCCTCTTCAGCAGAAAATGCACCTTTTTTGACTCCTTCGAGAAGATGCTTTTTCATCATCACACCTTTATCCGACAGTATAGCTCTACAGGTGTCAGTAGGTTGAGCGCCCTTTTGTAACCAATCTAATGCTCTATCAAAATTTAATTCAATAGTAGCAGGATTAGTCTGGGGATTGTACAAGCCAATCCTTTCAACGAATTTACCATCGCGTGGCGCCCTGCTATCTGCTACCACAATGTGGTAGTAAGGCAGTTTCTTACGGCCTTTTTTCGATAATCTGATCTTTACGGGCATACAAATAATTAAAATGAAACCTACTTTATTTTTGTGGGTGCAAATGTATAATTTTTTTCAAAAATTTTTCGGTAATGAAAAATTAATTATTTTTGTCGCTCTTTTAAAACAGCTTACAATTCAGTAAAAATAAAAGGTAAAAATGGCCAATCATAAGTCATCAGAGAAAAGGATCAGGCAGGACGAAGCTCGTAAAACAAAAAATAAATACGCTGCAAGAGGTACCCGTAATGCACTGAAAGAAATGCGTTCGGTTACCGATAAGGCTGCAGCTTCTGAAATGCTTCCAAAGGTTACTGCAATGCTTGATAAACTTGCCAAAAAAAGGATTATTCATCCTAATAAAGCAGCAAACCTGAAATCAGAAATTACAAAACAGGTTAATAATATTAAGTAAGTGATCTGCATATAAAATTTAGGACCCCGGTTAATTAAACCGGGGTTTTTTATTATCTTTCAGTCAATTAGTTAATTGAAATGGAAGATTATAAACCCCTGACAATCCGGAATTGGTCAGTTGAAGACCGGCCCCGGGAAAAAATGATGGCATCGGGCACACAAAGCCTCAGCGATGCCGAATTAATTGCTATTCTTATAGGCTCGGGAACAAAAAGCATTTCAGCCGTTGACCTGGCAAGGCAAATTCTTCATATGGCGGGAAATAACCTCGACAGGCTCGGCAAATTCTCCATCACCGATCTCAAAAAAATTAAAGGAATAGGGCAGGCAAAAGCTATTTCCATTCTCGCTGCTCTTGAGCTTGGTCGTCGGAGAAAAGTGGCTGATGGCCTGAGTGAAATTAAAATAACGGGTAGTGCGGATGTCTTTAATTTAATTTATCCGGTATTGACTGATCTTTCTTATGAGGAGTTCTGGGTTATTTTTCTTAATCGCTCCAATAAGGTGATCACTAAACGAAAGATAAGCCAGGGTGGAATTACGGGTACTGTAACGGATATCAGACTTATTCTTAAGAATGCACTTGAAAATCTGGCTACCTCAATCATTCTGTCCCATAATCATCCTTCCGGAAACCTTCAGCCAAGTGAAGCAGATATTTCAATTACCCGCCGGTTAAAGGAATCCGCTGCTTTAATGGATATCTCCCTTTTGGATCATCTTATTATTGCAGGAAAAAGCTATTTCAGTTTTGCCGATGAAAATATGATCTGACAGCTGTTCACGAAATTCGCTTCACAGTTGTTTTATCATCGCATTTTTTAATAAGTTGGCTTATTGTTTTTCCTAAAACCGGGTGCCTGTAATCAGGTGCGATGTCTGCCATAGGTACCAGAACGAAAAGCCTTCGGTGAAGCATCGGATGCGGAATCTTTAAAGCATCGGTGGTCAATATTATAGAATTGTAAAAAAGTATATCTATATCCAGTGTGCGCGGAGAGTAAATCTTTCCTAAGCGCTTTCTGCCACATTTCTCTTCAATCAGGTGAATTTTCCTTAGCAGATTTTCCGGCTCCAGATCTGAGGTAAGTTCAACAACCTGGTTTAAAAATTTTGGTTGATCCGGGTTGCCCCATGGTTCTGTTTCATAAATCGGAGAGGATGAAAGAATACTATTATTATTGGTTTGCAGGAGTTTTATGGCATTTTCAAGATTTTTTTTTCGATTCCCTAAATTACTTCCGATAGATAGATATACATTGTTCATATCCCGCTCTTAACAGCAAAATTAGGCTAATTCCTGCGAATTCATTAATATTGTTCCATAAATCATTTAAATCCTGCAAGATGAAAAGTTTCTTTAAATATCTTTTAGCCAGCATATTAGGGGTCATTATCGCTTCCCTGATAATATTTTTTGCATTTATTATTTTCTTGAGTGCAGTGATTACGATTCAGGATAAACCTGTTGACATCAAATCCAATACGATACTTTTGCTTAAGCTGGATCAGCCCATAAATGACAGAAAATCGAATTTCCCGATGTTTGCTTATAACTTTTCAAATTTTGGAGCGGAAAGCCAGCTTGGTTTAAATGATATTCTCGATAACATTGAAAAAGCAGCTAAAGATGAAAAGATCAAAGGCATATACCTCCAACTTTCAGGATTGCAGACAGGAATTGCAACTGTTGAAGAAATCCGGAATGCATTGATCAAATTTAAAAATGCAGGAAAATTCATTATTGCTTTCAGTGATACATATACCCAGGGCTCATTTTACCTTGCTTCTGTAGCGGATAAAATTTATCTCAATCCCGGTGGCTCTGTAAATCTGATTGGACTGAGCGCCGATCTGGTCTTTTTCAAAAAGACACTTGAAAAACTGGATATTGAACCGGAAATTGTACGTCATGGCAAGTTTAAAAGCGCTGTTGAACCGTTCATGTACGACAAAATGAGCGCCGAAAACCGGGAACAGATCAGAACCTATGTAGGATCGATTTGGGAACACATGGTCCGGAAGATTTCTGAAAGCAGAAACATAACACCAGAACAAATCAATCAGTTTGCAGACAGTTTACTGATGTGGGATGTCAAATCAGCCTTACGATACGGAGTAATAGATGCCGCTCTTTACAAGGATCAGGTGCTTGATTCTCTGGCTAAATTAACTGACAGGGATAAATCCAGTGATCTTGAGTTTATTACCCATAGCAAATATCTGAGAGTTGACGGGTCTGGCAGTAATAAAGGTTATTCCCGTAACAAAATCGCGGTTATATATGCTGAAGGTGATATAGTTCCCGGTGAAATGGGAGAAGGATTTATAGGATCTGAGGTAGTGTCAAGGACAATACGTGAGGCAAGGCAGGATTCAGCAGTAAAGGCGATTGTTTTCAGAGTGAATTCAGGAGGTGGTAGCGCCCTTGCTTCGGAGGTAATTTGGCGGGAACTTGATCTTGCCCGCCAGGTAAAACCCGTAATTGCATCATTGGGGGATGTAGCAGCCTCAGGCGGTTATTATATTGTAGCACCCGCCGATACCATTGTCGCCGGCCCTACCACCATTACTGGCTCGATCGGCGTTTTCGGATTATTGGTCAATGCCCAGGGATTTTTTAATAATAAACTCGGGATTACATTTGATGTTGAAAAGACAAACGACTGGTCAGATTTCGCATCAATTATCCGCCCGCTGTCCGACGCAGAAAGAATTGTCCTGCAAAAGATGGTGGATGACACGTATAATACCTTTGTAAGCCGGGTTTCTGACGGTCGGACTATGGCGTACTCCGAGGTTGATAAAATTGGAGAAGGCAGAGTTTGGAGCGGTAAAAATGCCCTCGATATAGGTCTTGTGGATGTAATCGGAGGATTATCCGATGCTATCAATCTGGCGGCAGAAAAAGCAGGCCTTAAGGATGATTACAGGCTTGTCAACCTTCCTCGCCTCGAAGATCCGTTTACACAGGTAATGAAAGAATTAACCGGTGATGTCAGGGACAGGATAATCAAAAGGGAATTTTCCGAACAGTACAAATATTACAGCTTTGTTAAGAATCTCTTTAACAACGACCGGATTCAGGCCCGGATGCCATTTGAAATGACTGTTCATTAGCCTTCATTACAATGGCATTTTTTAAACATATTGAAAGGCCTGCGCTTTTACCACTTTTGCCTTTGTATGGACTTGCCGTAATGATCCGGAATCTATTTTTTGATCTTAAAATACTGCGATCAGTAAAATTCAAAATTCCTGTTATATCAATCGGAAATATTACAGTTGGCGGCACCGGAAAAACACCTCATGTGGAATTTCTTGCGGGCCTGCTTCAAAATGATTACAGAATTGCTGTTCTTTCCAGGGGCTACAAAAGAAGGACAGATCGATTCATCATGGTTAAAAAGAAAAGCAGGGTTGTTGAGGTGGGCGATGAACCTGTGCAAATCAAGCAAAAATTTAAGGATATCCACGTGGCAGTGAATAAAGACCGCGTTGAAGGCATTAATTTACTTATCAGAAATATTAAAAAGCTTGATCTTGTTATATTGGATGATGCTTTTCAACACAGGTATGTAAAGGCAGGCCTGTCCATGCTTTTGATAGATTACAATAAACCTGTTTTTAATGATGTGCTTCTGCCTGCAGGAAACCTGAGAGAACCTCTTTCAGGTATGCGAAGAGCGGATATTATTTTAGTTACCAAATGCCCGTCAGGAATAACACCTTCCGCACGGACTGATTTTATTTCGCTATTAAAACCGGCGGCTCTGCAGGATGTTTATTTTACCCGTTATGAATACGGACCTCTGACAGAGGTATGCGCTGAAAATCATGACGATCCATGTATTATACCTTACAGTCAATTGATCAAAACTGGTGTTTCTGTGATGCTGGTAACAGGTATTGCCAATCCTGAACCAGTGAAAAGGTTTATTGAAGATTATGCAAGGATTGATGAAGAAATGTATTTTCCGGATCACCATTATTTTAATGACAAGGATATTCAGTTAATGAAATTGAAATTCGAAGCCATAAATGCTAAGGCTAAATACATTATTGTTACGGAAAAGGACGCTGTCAGAATAAGAGAGGCTGATATACGCGATAAAAAGTTTCGCAGGGCATTTTATTATATACCCATTGAGGTCAGATTCTTAGCCAAAGGTGAAAAACCTTTTATTAAAAGAATATATAAGTACATGAAAAAAGCCTCCAGATAAGGTTCTTTTTAATCACTCTACTCCTTTGACTTTCATCTTCAATACATACACCGAAGTTCTGGCAGTTATAAACAAAATATCCCTTTTCCTTCCGCCAAAACATAAATTGGACGGACTTTCATCCAATTCAATTTCTCCAAGTTTTTCACCTTTACTGTTGTAAATAAGCACTTTCCCAAAAGTAAGATAAACATTTCCCTGCTTATCAATAGTCATTCCATCGGAACCTGCAGGTGCAAAACTGGTTTTGTTTCCTAGACTGCCATCAGCATTAATGCTATATCTCCATGTAACTTTCCCTTGTATGTCTGCCACATACAAAAATCTTCCGTCCGGTGTACCCACTATACCATTAGGCTGCTGCAAATCATCTATAACCCTTGAAAGATTTCCATCACGGTCTAAATAATATACCGCCTGAACATCCAATTCTTGCCTATGATCTGATGACCAGTAATTTCTATGATAATAAGGATCCGTAAAATAAATCCCTCCTTTTCGGTCGATCCACAAATCATTAGGGCCGTTAAAATGCAACCCCCCATAACCCTTATTATAGACAGTTTCAATTCTTTTATCAGGTGTAATGCGAATCAGAGCATTTTTCAGATCAGCACATGCCACAAGATTCCCGTCTTTATCGAAAAAAGTGCCATTTGAGCGCTCGGTTTTTTCCATGAAAAGTGAAACACCCTTTTCTTCACTCCACAAGAATATCTTGTCATTCGGTTGATCAGTAAATAATACATTGCCGTTGTAATCAGCCGATGATCCTTCAGTGAAAGAATAACCTGTTCCGGCCTTTTCTAACCTGGCATTTTCAGCAACAAGATCTGCCGGTAAGGAAGATTGTGCATAACCCGAACCAATAAACAAACTTTGCATAACCAGTAATGTAAATAACCTCATGTTTTTATTTTAAAATTACAAACATTCTCCCGCATAAATCATCATAATTAACCGGCATTTTTATCTTTGTTATCCATTAAAATGAATTTCTAACATATCTTCCAATGAAAAAAACAATCCTTTTGTTGCCTGCACTATTAATGTGGCTGAATTCTTTTTCACAGCAGCCTACTTACTATAAAAACTTTACCGTTGCCGTATATACCAGGGCATATGAAGTGAGGGACATGGCCGATGCTAAAAAACTCGAGGAATCATGGAAACTTATAAGCCAGCAGGTAGGGATCGATAAAATATATCTTGAAACTCATAGAGATAAGCTGATTGTAGATGAGAAAACCCTTGAATCAGCTATAAAATTCTTTAAATCAAAAGGATTGAAAGTAGCCGGAGGTATTACTTATACAATTGATGAGAGCAACAATTTCGAAACCTATTGTTACTCTAACCCTGAACACCGGCAGAAAGTGAAAGAGATTGCTGAGTATACCGCCAGACATTTTGATGAATTTATTCTTGATGATTTCTTTTTTACAAGCTGCAAATGTGATTTGTGCATCAAAGCGAAAGGTGATATGAGCTGGACCGATTACAGACTCAAACTCATGACTGAAGCAGGTCGCGACCTTGTAATAAATCTGGCAAAGGCTGTTAATCCAAAAGTTAAAGTGGTGATCAAATATCCTAATTGGTACGAGCATTTCCAGGGACTGGGATTTAACCTTGAAACTGAACCTTCCATGTTCGACGGAATTTACACCGGAACTGAAACCCGTGATCCTGTATTTACCGATCAGCATCTGCAACAGTATGAAAGTTACCTGATTATCCGGTATTTCAACAATATTGCTCCCGGCCGTAATGGAGGTGGCTGGGTTGATCCGGCTGCTGCATTTTACCTCGACCGCTATGCTGAACAATTCTGGCTCTCTTTGTTTGCTAAAGCAACTGAAATTACAATGTTTGATTACAGACAACTTCAAACACCCATACGTTTGGGACAAAGAGGGAACTGGCAGGGAAATCAGACCAGTTTTGATTTTGATGCTATGTTGAGACCTCTAAAGCTGAATGACGGAAGCACGGTACATCCTTCCACTATAGCAAGAGCAGCCGGTGTTTCATTCGAAGAGGTGGATAAATTCCTGGGATTATTAGGAAACCCGGTTGGAGTAAAAAGTTACCGACCGCATCATGCCACCGGTGAAGATTTTCTGCAGAATTACCTGGGTATGATAGGAATACCTATGGATATTTCGCCTGAATTTCCATCGGATGGAAATATGATCCTGCTCACTGAATCAGCAAAGTACGATCAGGAGATAGTTGAAAAGATCAAGCAACGCCTGCAGGCAGGAAAAAATGTAATGATTACTTCTGGTTTGCTCAGAGCATTGCAGGGAAAAGGAATTGAAGATATTGTTGAATTGAGGTATACAGACAGGAAATCACTTGTAACTGATTTTAAAGCCGGACGGGGACCTTTTGTTAAGTCCTCCGATGAAATTCTTATTCCTCAGATAAACTACCTTACAAATGATTCATGGGAAGAAATTTCAGCAATAAGCGGAACAACAGGCTGGCCCGTATTACACAGGGCTCAGTATTCCAAGGCAAATTTATTTGTGCTTACCATTCCCGAGAATTTTTCAGATTTATATAAATTTCCTGAATTGGTTCTTAATCGTTTGCGCGCCGTAATTAGTCAGGATTTTAATGTTAGGATTGAAGGACCCTCACTAATAAGCCTTTTTAATTATGATAACGGTACTTTTGTCGTTGAATCTTTTCAGGATGTGACTGTGACGATTAAAATTATAACTAAAGAATCTGTAAACGTTCTTACTGATCTTATTACAAATGAGGCTTTACAGGGAAATATAAAAACCTATCCTGGTTTCAGGAACCGCCAACCTGAGCCGGATAAGAGTTTTGAAATAACCATTAAACCACATTCATTCAGGGTATTCCGGTCAAATTAACCCGAATTGTCTTGAACTAGTGCCTGTTGTTATTGTTGTTATTGTACATCATTACAATTAACAATAAATAATAAGCGTTATGAAAAAGTTTGTTTTCTTTTTTTTAATACTTGCTGTTGGATGCGCTGTTGCACCAATAACAGGAAGAAGACAGTTAGTGGTTATTCCTGCTGATCAAATGTTATCATTAAGCGCCCAGAGTTATGCGCAGGTACTTAAGGAAAATAGGGTTTCCAATAACCAGCAATATCTGAGTGCAGTGAGAAATGTTGGAACCAAGCTTACAAATGCAGTTGAAAGGTATTTACAGCAAAATAATATGCAATCGGCCATACAAGGTTTTCAATGGCAGTATACCGTCCTGCAATCAAAGGAAGCGAATGCCTGGTGTATGCCGGGAGGACAGATCGCTTTCTATGAAGGTATAATGCCAATCTGTGCAGATGAAAATGGGATTGCAGTGGTTATGGGTCATGAAATAGCACATGCCGTTGCTCAACATGGTAATGAAAGAATGTCACAACAATTGGCCCTTCAACTAGGAGGTGTGGCACTTTCTGAAGCATTAAGCACCAAATCCGAAACCACTCAGCAGATTGCCATGGCAGCTTTTGGTGCAGGTTCAGCTTTAGGTGTTGTTTTACCATATAGCCGGACACACGAATATGAAGCCGACGAACTGGGATTATATTTTATGGCAATGGCCGGTTTTGATCCTCGCACAGCCCCGGTATTTTGGGAAAGAATGGTCGCCCAGGCAGGTGCCCGTCCTCCTGAATTTCTTTCGACCCACCCGGATCCTGCCAACCGGATAAAAGCTATGAATCGCAAAATGTCGAAGGCAATGCAGTATTATCAGGGCAAGAAAAAATAAATCAGGGAATGTGCACCTGGTGTTGATATATTTCAATTTGTGGAATAATACACGAAAGTACCCCCCAAACCCTGAATGTACCATCCTGTATTAAAGGTAAAGGTCGACCGTAATTGTCGGTAAGAGTAGACCAAATACTTACTCTGGCAACTACACCGAAAAGATACGTACGGTAAGACTGTACAAGAAATTGTGTTGCAAGGTCCTTACCGGTAAAATTCTTTTGATTGTGCATTACCTGGGAGAATCCTGACCCGGAATCAGGTCCCTGACGGGCTACTTCGATTTGCCTGTAATTGATGAGTTCCCATGCTGCCGGTCCGGGAATGCTTTGCCATACTGCCAAAATCAGGCTCGTTTTAATGAATGTGGTTCCTGCAACAATTAAATTGTTATACATGGCATACCAGCGCGTTTCACTTATGCAATTCACCTGTGGCTGAAAACTGACTACACTCAGAGTCTTGTCCGGAACATAAAGTACACCTAAGCCGGCTTCGGTCTGGGCAAATTTATCCACGGATCTGAGTTGCTGAAAACTATAGAGGCTACCATCATCCTTTGATGCCGTATTGTACCCATACGGTAACGGTGCAGGTGTCCAACTGTGACTGTAAAGATTTTCCTTCGGGGCAGGTAAAATCCAATAATTTTTCCAATCAGCCTTTGCAGGTATATAAAGTGATTTGGGCCATGCTATTGAAATTCTGTCTCTGATTCCGATCTTTGCAAGGTAGTCCAAATGGTTTTTGCTATGACTCATAACCTTTGCAGGAAAATCTTCGTTTGGTCTGGTCAGGGATTCATCAATTTCAATTGAAGATTGAAATAATGAATAATCTGCATCAGCAGGTAATTCAGGGACCCTTTTAATTACCGATTCCTTTGATTGTGCTTCTGTAATCTGGTCATTGGTTAGAGTGCGATCTTCAGCCGGAGCAACAGGCATGCCCGAAACACTTTTTTTCATAAATATTCCTCCATTATAATCCGCGCTAAGAATCAGCACGGGATTTTCTTAATTGAGAAGTGTCTTGAGCCTAACAAAAAATAATCATTTATGTTGTACGTTCATCTGTCTGAAAATTTCATACCTTTATTAATTGTCTTCCCGCTAATAACCAAATCTTTATCTATGAAAAACGGTGTAATATTTTTTCTGGCCATGCTATTGATTTCATGCAATAAGAAACCTGAAATCAAAAATTATACGATCGATCAGTTTTATAAAAACATAGAGATCGACGGTGGCAGTTTCTCCGCTGATGACTCCAGGCTTCTTGTAAGCAGCGATAAATCCGGCATATGGAACGTTTATGAGATAAATATTGCCGATACTACAATGAAGCAAATAACCAATTCCTCAGTCGAATCATTTTTCGGAATTGATTATATCCATGGCACCAATAAGGTACTTTATTCTGCCGACAAGGGGGGCAACGAAATTAATCACATCTATCTCCTAAATGAGGATGGAAGTACGATTGATCTGACACCTGATGAAAAAGAAAAAGCCGGATTTGGCGGTTGGAGCAGGGATAAAAAGACCATGTATTACATTTCGAACAAACGAGATCCACAGTTTTTCGATCTGTATAAGATGCAGGTTGATGAGTGGAAACCTGAAATGATTTATAAGTTCGAAGACGGCCTTGATGTGGCTGGTCTGTCGGATGACGAAAATATTGTCGCCCTTCAAAAGACTATCACCACCAGTGAAAATCAGCTATTCCTTTTAGACCGTAAAACCAATAAGAAAACAGAAGTATCAGACTCTGCTTTTCGCGGACAATACAATTCTTCAGGATTCAGCAATGATGGTAAATATTTCTATTATACAACAGATGCAGGAAAGGAATTCAGTTACCTGGTTGAATACGAGATTGCCACTGCATCACGTAAAACTCTGTTTGAAACTGATTGGGATGTGATGTATAGTTTTCTTAGTGAAAACGAAAAATACAGGGTAATAGCAATTAATGAAGATGGAAAAAATACCCTGATCATTAAAAATAACAAGACTGGTGAAAATGTTGATTTTCCGCAAATCCCCGATGGAGATATATTAAGTGTGAACATATCCGACAGCGAGAAAATTATGCGTCTTTCGGTTGGAACATCCCGTTCCCCGGCTAATTTATATGTATTTAATTTTGAAACAAAAGAACTCAAAAAATTAACGGAAACATTAAATCCGGAAATTGATCCCGACCATTTGGTTTCTGCAGAGGTCGTGAGATTTAAATCTTTCGATGGCCTTGAAATTCCTGCCATATACTATAAACCATTGACGGCCTCCTCCAAAAACAAAGTACCTGCTTTAGTCTGGGTGCATGGAGGTCCCGGTGGTCAATCGAGAGTAGGATATTTTGCTCTTATACAGTGCCTGGTTAACCACGGATATGCAATTCTGGCGGTAAACAACAGGGGAAGCAGCGGTTATGGAAAAACTTTTTACAAAATGGACGATCGCAATCATGGAGAAAAAGACCTTCGGGACTGTATAATGGGTAAGGAATGGCTGGAAACCCATGATTATATAGATAGTTCTAAAATCGGGATAATTGGAGGCAGTTATGGCGGATTTATGACAATGGCAGCAATGACTTCTGCACCGGAGGAATTTAAAGTCGGTGTAAATCTTTTCGGTGTTACCAACTGGTTGAGAACTCTTAAATCTACTCCGGCTTGGTGGGCTTCATTCCGGGCGGCACTTTTCCAGGAAATGGGTGATCCGTTTACTGATGATTCGGTGCGTCTATATAATATTTCTCCACTGTTCCATGGTGACAGGGTGAAAAATCCTGTTATGGTGCTTCAGGGTGCCAATGATCCGAGAGTTTTGCAGGTAGAATCGGATGAAATGGTCGCTGCTATTAAAAAGAACGGTGTGCCGGTAGAGTATGTCATATTCCCTGATGAAGGCCATGGATTTGTGAAAAAAGAAAACGAGATCAAAGGTTATGGTCAGATTCTGACCTTTCTTGATCAATATCTTAAAGGACAAGCCAAAACCAGTGAATGATTTTATTTACGCCGATCTATCGCGATCCCCTTTTTAATTGAAATGTAGTTGGCCCTGAAAAAACCAAGCGCTCCCGGAATATTTCCTACAGCATTAGCGGGTGGACCGCTCATGCTGTAGGCACTTCCGGATTGATCCATCTGTTGGATACTACCTATATAATCGTAATACTTTCGTTCGACGGAACTGACTTCAAAAGTTATTGTATCGCCTGGATTCACGTTATCAGCAAAAAGAATAAAATCCGACTGACCCCCGTTATTCTGATCATCTGTAAACCGGATGAGATCTTTTGCATTTCTCTGCCAGGGAACACTGTTTTTTGAAATTACGGCCAGATAGTAATTTTCAGGATCATCTGGTTCTTTACCGTAGTAATATATCCCCAACAAAGTCGTATCAGGTTCCTCTTCTTCTCCGGTTTCGAACCCAAAGTCTGGCATGGGATATATTTCGCAAACGATTGTATCCAGGTCAAGACCATTGGGCATGGTAGAATTTGCTGTATATTCGGCCATATTGTTAAGCGGATCCCTGAGTGAAATATGCAGGGTGTAAGTATTTGATGGGATTCCCTGAAATAAGGAATCCGATATATATTCACCGCTTACTGTTTCACTCTCAGAATAGCTGTAGCTATTTGTTCCATCACTTACCGTTACAGCTGCACCTGAAATTTTTACCGGTACATCATTACTCAGGTAAGGTCCGGTTTTAGTTAAATAAATGAATTGCTTTTCAGGCCGGTTAGTTATTAAAGCTTCTACAACAAGCATATCCGGGTAATCATCAAGGCTCCATTTTATCTCCTTTTCCAGATCTGAATTACATGAACTTACAATCAGGAATGTCACAATTCCTGCAATAATCGATATTATATTAATTTTTTCCGAATTCATTTCAAAATGAAAAATTCCATGATATTGCAGGTAAAAATCCAAGAAAATTCTGCCTGTATGCATGAGTTATTAATTCGTTTTCTTCTTCCGGTCTGAAATAAATAGATATAGCGTTATTCCTGTTATATACATCAAAAACAGAAAGCGCTGTTTCATTTCGGAAGCGCCTGCCGGGCTTGTTTTTGCTTTTCCAGGTCAGGCTCAGATCAAGACGGTGATAAATTGGCATACG
>DATAEX010000087.1:0-5066 GCA_036257765.1 Bacteroidales bacterium | reverse complement strand
GAGAAATAAAACTGATCCGTGAAAACAGGATCATTGATACCTTGGATGTATATGATCTTCTGTTTAAAGGCAATGCCGGAGGGAATATGCATCTGAATGACCAGGATATTATCCGGATTGATCCTTATGAAATTCGCGTCGCGATTAGCGGAGAAGTTAAAAGACCTATGATCTACGAAATGAAATCCTCTGAAAATATGAACGATCTGATAATGTTCTCAGGCGGATTTACTGAAAATGCCTATATACGCAGGCTTAAAGTATACAGAAACACGGCAACTGAAAAGAGGATCATTGACATATCACAAAATGCATTTAACGAATTTTACATGCAAAATGGGGATAGTGTTGTTGTGGAACGAATTCTCGACCGGTTTGAGAACCGGGTCGAAATCAAGGGCGCTGTTTACAGACCTGGTTTTTATTCGACCGGAGACAGCCTTACCCTGCTGCAGTTGCTTGATAAGGCAGAGGGATTGAAAGGGGACGCATTTCGTTCACGCGTGGTTATTTACAGGACTATGGAAAATTATAATATCGAAAGCATATCTGTTGATCTGGAAGCTTTGCAGAAAGGGATGGTTGAGGATCCGGTCCTGAAACGTGAAGACATTATTGTAATACCTTCAGTCTTCGATCTGCAGGAGGAATTTTATGTTCAGATCGACGGCGAGGTAAGCCGACCGGGGAAATATCCGTTTATGTTCAATTCTAATGTAGAAGATGTGATCATTCAGGCCGGGGGATTGCTGGAGTCAGCTTCCATGGCCAGACTTGAGGTAGCCCGCAGGGTAAAGGATGCCGATGCTACCACCACTTCGAATAAAGTGGCTGAAATCTTCTATTTCCAGATATCAAAAGAATTGCGACTGGCGGAAGAAGGAAAAAACCTGAAACTTGAGCCTTTTGACAGAATATTTGTAAGAAGATCCCCGGGATACGAGGAACAATTGACGGTCACTATCGAAGGGGAAGTTATTTTTCCCGGGAAATACAGCATTTCTAACAAAGATGAGCGGATATCCGATGTGATCCGAAGGGCCGGCGGCCTCACAACCGATGCTTACCCTAATGGTGCAAATCTGATAAGGGTGTTTCCCACAGATGAGAAGGAACGGAAAGCCGCACTTGAATCGACCAAACTGCTGAAGCAGGAATACTGGAATGGGTTAAAAATCGGGGACGAGGCGCTAAATGCAAATACCAGAACAGTTAACGGAAATAATAATGCCGAGAAATTGAGGATACTTGATTCTCTGCTATTGAGTTCGATAAATAACAGAAAGGAACAGGCAATTGGAATTGATCTCGTCAGAATATTGTTGGAACCCCATAGTAAACACGACCTGATCGTTCAGGAAGGAGATATCCTCAAAGTCCCCAAATTGCTGCAAACTGTGGGTTTGAGCGGCGCCTTGCTCCACCCGATAACCGTACGTTACGACAGAAAGAACAGCTTCAGGAACTATATCAGTAGTGCCGGAGGCTTTGCACAGAACGCCCGACCTTCGAAATCATATGTAATCTACGCCAATGGAAGTGTGGACATTACACACAGTTTTATGGGAATAAAAAAGTATCCGAAACTCGAACCCGGCGCTGAAATTGTTGTCCCCGAAAAAGAATTAAAGAGGAATGTGACCCCGGGAGAAATTATTTCAATAAGTTCGGCCTTGACTTCTATGGCATTGATTATGGTTACCCTGATCAACAGGATGTAAATTTCTAGTATCCAGATTCAAAGTATAATAAATGTCTGCTGTGGAACAAAATAACAACAAGAATTTCCGTGATAAAGATATTGATTTAGTTAAGCTGGTTATAGTAATATGGGGGAGTCGCCGCTCTATATTAATCAGCACTGTCATCTTCGCTTTGATCGGATTGTTAATAGCTCTTTTCACACCTAAGGAATACACTACCAAGGTGGTTATGATTCCACAAACAATCGATAATCAATCCCGCGTTGGAAACCTGGCTGGCCTGGCTGCAATGGCTGGCATCAATTTCAGTATGGCAAATGCCAGTGATATTCCTCCTTCAGTTTATCCGCAGATAGTGTCAAGCGTTCCATATCATATGGAGCTGATGAAATCGTTTATATCACTCAGCAATGTTGATCATCCTATTACACTTTACGAGTATTTCTCGGTATATTTTAAACCAAATCCTTTGTTAAAGTATACAATTGGGCTTCCGGGCGTTTTACGGAGGGCTCTGAAGAAGAACTCCGGAATAACTTCTGAGGGAAAGGATACTAGTGTGATCTGGCTCACAGAAGATCAGAAGCGAGTCCGGGAACGACTTAAGAAATCCATCAATATCGATTTCAATAGCAAAGACGGATATGTTACGCTAACTTGCCGTTTACCGGAAGCTATAGCCTCCGCTCAACTTGCTCAGCAAGCACAGCAAATACTTCAGCGGAGGATCATTGAATTTAAATCAGAAAAGGCCGGAGCCAACCTTGAATTTATCCAGCAACGTTACGATGAAATTCAGTCGCATTACTTTGAGACACAGGAAAGGCTGGCCATCTTCCGTGACAGAAACCAGAATATTTCCACCGCCATAGTTGAAACAGAGCTAGAAAAACTGACAAATAACTTTAACCTTGCTTTTACACTGTATAATGAAATGGCAAGGCAACTCGAAGAGGCTAAGATCCAGGTTAAGGAAGATACCCCGGTTTTTACAATCATTGAACCGGCCTCTGTCCCATTGGAGAAATCAAAGCCCAAACGGATGGTCATCCTTGTTTTTTGGACATTCCTTGGCGGAATTCTGGGCATTTGCATAGTCCTGGCTAAAAAGTTCTTTCTGGCATTCAAAATGACTTAAAAGGTTAGACATTGAAAGAGCATTAAGAGCATTAAGATATTCTAGTAGCCGAAATAATACCGGACTGTTACATGAGAAATACTAACGGGGACAAAGTAAAATATGGTACTAATGAAATCGATTTGTCCGATCTTCTGAATGCAGTTTGGAAAGGCAGAACATTGCTTATTAAAATAATTATTGTTTTCACAGTTATTGGATTAAATGTTGCTCTTTTTAGTCCAAAAGAATATATAGCAACCACTACACTCATCCCTCATGACGAAGAATCTTATGCATCCTTAGATATAAGTGGCTTTGAATCTTTTAGCGGAATAAATTTTAGTCAGAGAATGTCGGAAATCACTCCTCCGATCTACAATCAGATTATTAAAAGCAAACCATTTCATCTGAAGTTAATGCAAACTAAGCTCAATTTCAGTCATTTTGATGAAGCTATATCGCTTTATGAATATTTTATAAAACATCATAAGAATACGTTCAGACAATCGATAAAAAAATATGTATTGGGCTTGATGGACATGGATGAACAGTCACGATGTCAAACAAGCGCTGATACACTTCTTTCACCTTTCAATCCGACTCGCTTAACACAAAACCAGAAATTTATATCTGAATTACTGATTGATCGGATATCTGTTGAACATAAATCAAAATATGGATATATAGCTGTCAGTTGCAGGATGCCGGAGGCTCTTGCTGCAGCCCAACTGACCCGTTCTTGCTCTGAAGTATTACAGAGTATCATAATTGACTATAAGCTTGAAACCGCTAAGCACAGCCTCGAGTTCATTCAGCAGAGGTATAATGAGAGTGAGAAAAACTACAATGAATTCCAGAAAAAGCTAGCCCTTTTTCGCGATCAGAATAATAACATTATTGGGACTTCCGCACTTGTTGAATCAGATCGACTTAATGATGCCTGCAAGCTTGCTTTCATCAGCTATTCGCAATTAGCAATTCTATTGGAAAAAAGTAAAATAGAGGTTAAGGAAAGCACACCGGTATTTACTGTGATAGAACCATCTGTTGTTCCAGTGGAAAGGTTTAAACCTAAAAGAGCATTGATCATGGTAAATTGGATCTTCTTTGGCGCCATTACGGGTTTTTGGATAGCTTTTGGGAAAGAGTACTATAAAACCATATTTCTGAAATAAAAATGTTCAAATTACTAACTGTCTTAAACCAAGCAGTAAAAAATAAAGTCCTGCAATATTTACTCAGCCGTTATGTCACATATATCATTCAGTTTTTTAATTCGATATTGATTGCTATTTATCTTGGCCCCTATTATTTGGGCGTTTGGGGATTTATTTCATTAATTATTCAATACCTCGATCAAATAAACTTAGGAATACCTCACGCAGCAAACTCTATGATTGCCATTAATAAAAACAGGCAATGGTATATCGAAAAGACTATTGGGACATCAATTACGATGCTCACATTACTTTCAGCAGTTGTGGTTATTTTTTTTACAGCCGACGTTTTTCTTAATTTCGGAATAGGCGATAAATTCAATTTTTCTCAATATACATTATTAGTGGTCCTAATTGGGATCTTAGCTTACTTTAATAGCTTATTCTCACATGTTTTCCGGGTTTATGGAAGAATCACAGAAATCGCCATCAGCCAGTCAGCATTACCAGTGATCATGCTGTTGGCTGTTATAATTTTCAAAGAAAAAAATCTGCTATGGGCATTGATAGTTGCCTACCTGTTGTCTTTCTTGCTTACTATCATCATATATACACTTCGGTCTCCGGTTAGAATTAGACCTGTTTTTATAATGCGTTTAGCAAAAACAATTCAAGTTAGGGGGTGGCATCTGTTTGTATATAATGCATCTTTCTATTTGATCATCATTTCAACTAAGTCTTTTATAAGCGGATATTATACAGTTGAGGAATTTGGAATTTTTACATTTGCTTTCGCCCTGGCTAATGCCATTTTACTGCTGTTACAATCATTCTCCTTTCTTATCTATCCCAAGCTTTTAAACCGCATGGCTTCTGCGCTAAACGGTAAAGTGGCTTCACTTTTAAATGATCTGAGAGATATATACGTAACAACGTCGCATTTATTAATTCATCTGGCTATACTTATTTTCCCGCTGTTTCTTTTACTTTTCCCAAAATATGACCAGGCCGGACGAGCATTTAACTTAGCCGCCCTGACAGTAGTCCTCTATACTAATTCATTCGGGTATTCGGGACTATTCGTAG
>DATAEX010000086.1:0-6171 GCA_036257765.1 Bacteroidales bacterium | reverse complement strand
GAGAAATACCCTGTTACCCGGAGCAGTATCGACCTTTTGAACAAAATCGACTTTTATCTTGAAAAATCCTTTATCAACAAAATGCTTTTTAATAATGGTTTTTGTATTATTCAAAACATTTTCAGTAAGCTGGTTTCCTGGCTTCAACTTGATCTTTTCTTCAACGTCCTTGGTGTCATTCTTATTTAATCCCTTCACATTGATACGTGCAAGCCTGGGCTGTTCAGTGAGATGTATATCTAAATAAATATCTCGGCCTTCAATTTTTGTAGCTGTTATCTTAACATCGGAAAACAAACCTAATGCCCAGAATTTGTTAATAGCAGCCGTTATGTCTTCACTCGGTATCTGTATGTCTTCTCCGACAGATAAACCTGAAATATTAACCAGGTAGGTTGTTTGAAGATATTTAACTCCTGAAATGGTAATATCTTTAATTGTATAGGTTCTTACGGCTTCATAATCCACATGACCGGCGGGCGGAAGCTGTGACACCTGGCCTGCCAGGGGTATTGTTAGGAGAAAAAATAAGATGGCCGGAAGAGCTTGTTTCATGCGTTTGTCAGCTGTTAATATTAATTCTTTTTATCTGTTCAGCGGTTTTCCCAAACCTTCTTTCACGATTCTGAAAATTGAGAATAGCTTCATATAAATGTTCACGTCGGAAATCCGGCCAGAGCGTCGGAGTAAAATAAAGTTCAGTATAAGCAATTTGCCAGAGCAGAAAATTGCTGATCCTGTATTCACCGCTTGTCCTGATGATCAGTTCAGGATCAGGGAATCCGGAAGTATCAAGGAATTTCTCAAAAAGACTTTCGTTAATATCTTTCGAACTTATATTTCCTTTTTCAATTTCAGCAGTCAGGTTTTTCACTGCATTTATTATTTCCCATCTTGAACCGTAACTTAGTGCAAGTATCAAATTGAGCCCGGTATTTCCGGCTGTTTTCTCTTTTGCCTGTACCAGCTGTTTTTGCACGGTTGCAGGCAGGCTTCCGGTATTTCCTATCGTATGGAGCCTTATATTGTTTTCAAGTAATGTCTTGGTTTCGGAATGAATGGTTGAAACCAGCAGTGCCATTAGTGCATCCACCTCGTTTTTTGGTCTTTTCCAATTTTCGGTTGAAAAGGCATATAGAGTAAGATATTGCACGCCAAGTTCTGCTGATGCTTCCACAGTATCGCGAACTGCAGCAACGGCATTTTTGTGGCCAAAAATACGCTGATTTCCGCGTATTTCAGCCCACCGCCCATTACCATCCATAATAATGGCAATATGCGTAGGTAGCTTATCTTTATTAATACTTTCTTTTAAAACGCTGCTCATTTTTTGTCAATCATAGGCAGGGCATTCGGTCGCAAAATTAAAAAACTTATAGGTAATAAAAATACCTATAATAGAATACCAGTCATTATTATGAATAAGGGATGAAGTACCCGAAGGGTTTTCTACTCCGTCAAGGGCATCGCTGAATGTTTTTCTGAACCCCCATTCGGCGCCGCCGCTCAGACGTGATGTGAGATTAACCTTCACTCCGATGCCAAAGGGTATGGTTAATGTATTTGTAGCATCGACATCTGAACCCATAATCATGCTGCCTGCTAAGCCGGCAGTTATATATGGGGAATACTCCCAATTAACGCCGCTAGGTGTGTATGACAGAAAATTGAATTCTGCCTGAAGAGCTAAATCGAGCAAGGATGTCTGAAACCGTTGCGGATTTAACGGCCTGTCCGGGTTAAGCCTTTCTGGAAAATCAAGGTCATTTCCTGAAAGGTCGACTACATATGCATTGGCCCGCACGGCATATCGCGCATTAATATTGTATCTGTACAAAAAACCGAATGAAAGGGACGGACGATAAAAATGCCGGTTTGGATTTATGTCACCCATATAATAAGCAGTTCCGGCAAATACTCCGATATCTGCATTCCGTTGAGCCTTGACCATTGAAGGTATAAGCATAACCAGCATAAACAGGTACGTAATAAGGCGCTTAAACATAGAATTGACAGGTATGTTGGAATTAAACGCAAAGTAATGGTTTTTTAGCGCCTGAAATCACAAATAATATTAAAAAAACAGAAAAATATAGAAGGAATGACGCCGGAACAGACTGCTGGCTAATAAATTATCAGAACCTGGCTCTTTTCCAGGCCGGATCAAGGAATATAGGAATTCCTCTGCGTGACGTAGGTATACGGAAAATTAAATTTATTGAGGATATCCAATATCCGTCCCAACGTTTGGACCACGGAGATTTGAAGCCATCCATAAAATCAGTAAATGATTGCCTGTATCCTATTTCATAACCAAGCATCCATTTATCGCTGATGATCACTTTGAAACCGGCTCCGACAGGTACTGCACCTGTAATGCCCATTTTATCACGATATTCGTCACCCGGCCTTGGATCGGGCAAATCGAGTTCCGGCCAGTATATAGTGCCTGCCAAACCGGCAAATACATAAAAACCAAGCCTTGAATAGTCGTTTATCATACCGCGGCGGTTAAACATAGCGGCCGATTTCATAATGCGAAATTCAGGAAGAATGTAATATTCGTAATTGCCTGAAAATTCAAATAACTGTGTTACAGAGCTGAATGACCTTGCCTCATTCCTTGAACCTTCAAAATCAGATGTTTTGCTATAGCCGTAGATGAACGAAGCTTTTACAGAAGTCCTTGGGTTAATCCTGTAACGCAATCCTGCATATACCGATGGACGTGTACTGCGAAAAGTAATATCTTTAATGAAAAGCAAACTGGTAGCGTTGGGAGATCCTCCAAGATCACTGTAAACATTGGTTGTTCCGATACCCAACACGCCCTCCATTCGTTTCAGTTTCCATTGCTGCGTAGTTGCCGGAAAACTGAATAAAAGGATGAATATGGCTGCGCCAACCGATTTAAGCATAACTCTACCTTTTGAAACAAAGATAGGAAAATAGTAATATCTCAGAATTTTATTTTTCTTCTTCTACGAGATCTACGTCGACAAGGATACGTCCGCAGTATTCACAAACAATAATTTTTTTTCTGGAACGTATATCCAACTGTCTCTGAGGAGGTATCTGATTAAAACAACCACCACAGGCATCACGTTCAACTGAAACAACAGCAAGCCCGTTCCGTGCGTTTTTGCGGATTTTTTTATATGCAGTAAGGAGTCTTTCCTCAATAATTTGTTCGTACTCCTGTCTTTTTTTCAAAAGTTGTTCTTCCTCTTTTTGAGTATCGTTTGTAATATCCTCAAGTTCTGACTTTTTAAGCTGAAGGTCATTCTTGCGCTCGTCAAGCAGCTTCTTTGATTCATCAATCATCTCAGCTTTTTCCTTAGCCTGAGCACTAAATTCCTTTATCCTTTTCTCACTGAGTTCAATTTCCAGCGTCTGGTATTCAATTTCCTTTGACAAAGAATCAAACTCACGATTATTTCTCACATTATTCTGCTGCTCTTCATACTTCTTAATCAGACCCTTTGAATTAGCCATATCGTTTTTCTTACCACTGACCGCCGATTCAAAGCTTTTAATCTCTTCCTGCAGCTTTTCAATCCGGGTTTCCAAACCTGCAATTTCGTCTTCAAGATCCTGCACTTCCAATGGAAGTTCACCCCTGAGGGTCCTGATTTTATCGATTTCTGAATTAATTAATTGTAGCTTGAATAAAGCTCTGAGCTTTTCTTCAATAGTGAGTTCGGTTACTTCGGCTGACTGCTTTTTTACTTCTGCCATATATTATAAATAATAAATAGGACTGGTGTTAATGCTTGAAAAATGGATTGCAAAATTAGGCAAATTTTTTATAAGAATATCATAAATTAATTGAATTGTGAACTGTTCACTCTCAAAGTGACCAATATCCGCAATTACAATCTTGTCTTCCGCTTCAAAAAACTGATGGTATTTTATTTCGCCGGTGAGAAATAACTGCGCTCCTGCAGTAATTGCATCTTTAATGAGAAATGATCCACTACCTCCGCATACGGCTACCTTACTTAAAGATTGATTTAACAATCTTGAATGCCTAAGAATTTTACAATTGAAAACAGTTTTTATTTTATTAAGAAAAGCCCTTTCCTCCATCGGTTGGTCCAATTCACCCACCATTCCGGAGCCTGTTTGATCAAAACTGTTTTCAACCGGAACGATATCGTAAGCGACCTCTTCATAAGGATGAGCTTCTAAAAGTGCCCTGACGATGCGCGGTTTTAAATGAAAGGGGAAGATCGTTTCAATTCTTAATTCATCTTCAACATGTAGTTCTCCAATCTCGCCAACATACGGTGACGAATCCTCTCCGGCCCTGAATGTCCCTTTTCCTTCGGAACTAAAGCTGCACGAATCATAATTTCCAATGTGCCCGGCACCTGCATCAAAAAGCGCTTTCCTTACCGAGTCGGCATGGCTACGCGGAACGAAAGTCACCAGCTTTTTAAGCAAATTCTCACGGGGAGTCAATATTTTTGTTCTTGTCAGGCCGAGTATATCGCAAATAACCTGATTAACACCTTTAACAACATTATCAAGGTTTGTATGTGCAGAATATAGGGCTATATTATTTCTGACAGCGCTGATGAGTATCTTTTCAGTCAGAGTATTTTCCGTGAGTTTTTTTAAAGGATTAAATATTACGGGATGATGCGAAACAATGAGGTTCGCTTTTCTTCTTACAGCTTCATCAATAACTTCTAATGTAACATCGAGACAAACTGTGATGCCGGAAATTTCCATATTCCTGTCGCCTACCACGAGGCCTGAATTATCATAGCTTTCCTGGTAGGCAAGCGGAGCAACTGATTCAATTATGGATATGATGGAGGAGAGAAGCATAATTCGATTGACGATTGACGATTTAGGATTGGCTGATTTACAAATTAGTGATTTACGATTGACGAATGAAGGTTTAAGAATTTACGATTTACGATTTACGATTGACGATGAAGACTATGGGTTTGCAAAGTACGGCCCGCAGTCCTGCAGTTTATAAAGATTCCTTAATCTCCAACAACATCGCCTTGATCTGGTTCAAAGTCTTGATGACTTCAAAATTATTATTGGTATCCTCGCGATTTTCCCTCAGTTTCTTTTTTGCACCTGTAAGTGTCATACCTCTTTCCTTTACCAGATGATAAATAAGACGAATGTTGTCTATATCCTGTTGTGTGAAAAAACGGTTTCCCTTTTTATTTTTCTTTGGCTTAATGATATCAAACTCCTTTTCCCAAAAACGTATCAATGAAGCATTTACATTAAACAGTTCAGACACTTCTCCTATAGAATAATATAGTTTTTCAACTTTTTTTTCTTTATAGGGCATATTATGAAGGAGTTAAAATGTACAGTCTAAGATAAGAAAATAAATCTGATTAAAGCAATAGTTTAAGCTTTCAGACACCCCGCCGGGGTGTCTGAAGGCCTTGGAAATACAGGGATTTGAAGGACATAAAAAAAGCACTGATCTTTTCAGTGCTTTTTTTTGATTTATACAAAGATTATTAATCGAATGATTGTCCGGGCCTCATTGACAGATCGATCATCAGATCGAACTCATCTGCTGTCAGATCATTAAAGAAGTAATTAATGGGGTTTACTTTTTCATTGTTATGAAGAACTTCATAGTGGAGGTGAGGTGCGGTTGAAAGTCCAGTGTTTCCTACAAATCCTATTACTTCACCTCTTTTTACTTTTTGTCCGCTTTTTACATTAAACCTGTCCATATGGCCGTACAGGGTCTTCATCCCATAGCCATGATCAATTATAATTGAATTGCCATAACCCCGGCGTGATGATTCAATCTTTTCAATTACTCCGTCACCAGTTGCATAAATTTCGGTACCTGTAGATGCTGTAAAATCAATACCCTGGTGGAACTTCCTTATCTTGTAGATGGGATGAATCCTGTATCCCCAGCCTGATGCTGTTCTTGATAAATTTTTATTGGAAATTGGCTGAATACTTGGAATGGAAGCCAGCATTTTTTCTTTATTGACTGCCATTTCAAGTAATTCATCATATGATTTCGATTGGATCACAGCTTTCCTGCTAATAACATCGAGACGTTTTGAGGTATTTATTACCATCTTGGAATTCTCAAGTTTTTCGAGATTTTTATATCGATTTGTTCCGCCGAATCCCGCCTCTCGTACGGAATGATTTACCGGCTCG
>DATAEX010000073.1:0-4397 GCA_036257765.1 Bacteroidales bacterium | reverse complement strand
TTGAAAAAAATCTATTTTGCTTTTGTGCAATAAGAAAAAGAAGTTGCCCTGAAATAGTTAAGATTATGCCAAGTGTATATATGCTCCAATGAAAGTTTGGGGACCAGTGATAGCGACCAGAATCAAGGCCTGCAATCACATACATAATAATTGACGACAGGAAAGAAAATCCCAGTATCATTTTATCCCATTTCTTAATGTTTTCACCGGTTTTTGAACGCTCGGTCTGAAGTTCCGGGTCAATCTTCAAAACGGTATAACTTAATAAGAACATTATAATACCAATCATCAAATAAATAAGACCTTGCCAATAATTTATCCGATCAGCACTAATAAATAAGATTGCAAAAAATAATAACGTGCCGGTAAGGTGTTTAATCAAATAATTTGCCTTCATGATTTTATATTCAAATTGTACTTTCTTCAATAGCTCATTTTCCCCTGACAGTTATCCGGCTAAACCAACATTGTGAGCCACAGCCGAAAGAGCATGTTTGATCAGGCTTTCGCTTTGATTATATTGGGTTAACAACATAAAAGCATCGTTTCGTTCAGGTACCATAAGCGTTCTTTATAATTAAAATATAATGATGAGGAATACTGACCCCGTCAAGCTGACGCAACATGATCATTGAAACCTAAAACTAACAAAAATTTATTTACAGTCAATTTTGGCAGAACAGCATTTTGTTATCATCCGACTTATTAATACACCGGTGCATTTTGGAGGAAATGTCATTTCAAGTTTTCGACCATCAACCGCTATTTATTACGGATTATGCTAATTTTGCCCGCTATGGAAAAGTTTCTCAAAGAACTCAACTCCGCGCAATATGAGGCCGTTGTCAATATCAAGGGGCCTTCTCTTGTTATTGCCGGTGCCGGATCAGGTAAAACACGCGTACTCACCTACCGTGTGGCGTATCTGATAAGCCAGAGCGTTTACCCCAGCCAGATCCTTTGCCTGACTTTTACAAACAAGGCCGCACGGGAAATGAAGGAACGTATTGCCATTGTCGTGGGCGAAGAACAGGCAAAACATGTATGGATGGGTACCTTTCACAGCATTTTTGCACGGATCCTGAGAATCGAATCTGAGTGGCTCGGATATCCTTCCACATATACCATTTACGATACCATCGACTCCAAAAGCCTGATCAAGTCGATTATCAGGGAAATGAACCTCGACGATCAGCGCTATAAACCCGGAGAAGTGCTCGGTCGTATTTCCTGGGCAAAGAATAACCTAATTACACCACAGGCTTATAAGTCGCACAACGAAATAACAGCCAGTGATAATATCACCAAAAGGCCTCAACTTGGGGATATATACCAGACCTATTGCATCCGTTGCAAGAAATCGGGGGCTATGGATTTTGATGATCTGCTTCTGAACACCAACATCCTTTTCCGCGATTTTCCCCAGATCCTTGCCAAATACCAGGAAAAATTCCGGTATATCCTTGTTGATGAATACCAGGACACCAACCATGCGCAGTACCTTATAGTCAACAAGCTGGCAGCACGGCATCACAATGTGTGCGTAGTTGGCGACGATGCACAGAGTATTTATTCTTTTCGTGGTGCCCGTATTGAGAATATCCTGAATTTCAGGAATGATTACAAGGACCATTCTATTTTCAAGCTAGAGCAAAATTACAGGTCAACCCGCATCATCGTTGATGCCGCTAACAGCCTGATTGCAAAAAATGTCGGTCAGATCAAGAAAAATGTTTTCTCTGAAAACGAAGCAGGACAAAAGATCAAAGTGGTGAAATGCCTTACCGATATCGAGGAAGGTTTCTTTGTATCGAACAGCATTCTTGATTGCTCTCTCACCGAACGCCAGATGTATAGTGATTTTGCAATTTTGTACCGGACCAACGCACAATCCAGGATCTTTGAAGAAGCCCTCAGAAAACGGAATATTCCCTATCGTGTTTATGGCGGCATATCATTCTATCAGCGTAAGGAAATAAAGGATACTCTTGCTTATCTGAGATTATCTGTAAACCATAACGATGACGAGGCATTTAAAAGGATCGTCAATTATCCCAGCCGCGGTATAGGTGATGTAACCCTGGAAAGACTTGAGGAATATGCAGCCAGGACTGAAAAAAGTATGATGCAGTCGATTGTCTCAGCTACGCAGGAAGATACGGGACTGAATAAAGGAACTCTTACCAAGCTCAAGGCGTTTTATGATATGATAACCGGATTTACTGCTAAAATAGGGGAACTGAATGCCTTCGAAGCTGCCACGCATATTACCATTACTTCTGGGATCAGGAAGGACCTTTACAACGGTACAACACCTGAAGAACGCAGCCGGTATGAAAACCTGGAAGAATTGTTGAACGGTATCAAAGACTTTACAGAAACGGCAATCAATGATAATAATCCATCAGGCATGGCCGATTACCTCGAGAATGTGTCGCTTATTACTGATCTGGATAACGATAATGATGACGATCGCAACAAGGTGACTATCATGACCATGCACTCTGCAAAGGGTCTGGAATTCAACAATGTATACATTGCAGGTGTCGAGGAAGAATTATTTCCATCGCGGATGGCATTTGAATCGCCTGAGGAAATGGAGGAGGAAAGGCGGCTTTTCTACGTAGCCATTACGCGTGCTAAAAAACGGGTGTTCATCAGCTTTGCACAGAACAGATATAAATGGGGAACGCCAACTATGTCGGAACCAAGTCGTTTCCTGCGGGACATCGATATCAAATACCTTGAATTGCCGCCCGATCAGCATGCGAGAGTTCCTATAAGGGGTAATGATACTGACTGGGACGCTGATTTTCATGATAAATCAAAATACGACAGGAATGGAAACGGGCAGACTCATAGCGGAAATATCCGGAACAAGCCGGTTGTTTATCCGGGGCCGGTTATGCAAAGGAAGCCTGTTACTCCCTCAAAGCCGGCAGATCCCTCATTTAAGCCGGATAATCCCGATCTGATTCAAACCGGAATGAAGATAGAACATGCAACATTCGGTCAGGGAAAAGTGCTTCATATTGAAGGTGTATCGCCCAACCGCAAGGCTACTGTGTTTTTTCAGGACACAGGGGAGGAGAAGCAGTTGCTGTTGAAGTTTGCGAAGCTGAGGATTTTGAAATAGGAATTCATAATCTATAATTTATAGTTCATAATTCAGAAATTACTAGCTTTGTCACAAATTACATTATATGGAATTTGACTATAACACAAGCCGAAATAAATTGATACTACCAGAATACGGAAGAAACATACAGAAAATGGTTGAACATATCCTTTCTGTCCCCGACAGGGAGGATCGCAACCGCCTGGCGCAAGCTGTCATAATCATCATGGGAAACATGAATCCCCATTTGCGCGATATAAACGATTTCAAACATAAATTGTGGGACCATCTCGCCATAATGGCGGATTTTCAACTCGATATCGATTTCCCTTATGAAGTCCCCCAACCCGAAGAATTCCGCGAAAAACCACGTAGGGTTAACTACAACAATAACGATATTAAATACCGTCACTACGGCCGTATAGTAGAAGACCTCATCCGGGAGGCGATTAAAATGCCCGACAGTGAAGATAAAGACACCTTGATCCGGCTTATTGCCAATCACATGAAGAAATCGTACCTTGCCTGGAACCGTGATTCAGTTACCGACGAGATTATCTTCAATGATCTTTATGAATTATCGGGCCGGCAGCTGGTTGTAAAAGAAGGCGTTAAACTTACCGAACAGAAAGATTTCCAGAAAGGAAGGCAGCAACAGCAGCAACAGCAGCAAAACCAGCGAAAACGCATGCAAATGCAGCAGCGCAAGAAATCGATGCAATAAATCCATAATATGACTTCTTTCAGGGTATCAGGCGGTCATACCCTCAGGGGAGAAATACAGCCCCAGGGTGCCAAAAACGAAGCGCTTCAGATCATCTGCGCCACACTGCTTACTCCCGAAACAGTCCTCGTCAATAATATTCCGGATATACTCGACGTCAACAATCTCATTGACCTCGTGCATTCGCTTGGCGTTAAAGTCACACGTCACAGCCGTAACTCCTGCTCCTTTTCAGCCGACAACATTAATATCGAATATCTGCTTACCGAAGATTTCAAAAAGCGCAGCGCCAGCCTCAGAGGTTCACTCATGATTATGGGTCCGCTGCTGGCCCGATTTGGAAAGGCATATATTCCCCGACCCGGAGGCGACAAGATCGGCCGCAGAAGAATGGACACACATATCAACGGACTGGTAAGCCTGGGAGCTTCATTCGATTATGACTTTAATGAAGAATTCTATAAGCTTTATGCAGAAAAGCTTAATGGTTGTCCGATGCTGCTCGAGGAGGCCTCGGTAACCGGAACAGCCAACATCCTTATGGCCGCTGTTCTG
>DATAEX010000064.1:0-9338 GCA_036257765.1 Bacteroidales bacterium | reverse complement strand
TGTACTATAAATCGTCAGACGGTTCAATAGTAAACTTTACCTGTTTATCAGCAAAAACTTTTTCATTCCCCCGTAGATTTTCGAGGACAAGAAATACTGTACGCGGAGATGTCGTCTGTGGTGCGCTGGTCTCGACAGTCTTATAAATATGAAATCCGGGATGGATCTTAAGGGTATCAATTGTACCTTGTGATATCAGCTCTCCATCAGGGGAATCCCATTTCAGTGACCAGCGGACCGATAATTCAGAACCTGTCAGGGCGTCGTTAAAGATCGCTATTGTCCGTTTTATTGGCTCACCTGAGGTGTAACTCGGAATCCGATCCGGCCATTTACCGGTGAAAACACCGTTATCTTTATAAAATGCAGTATCCATCACAAGATAAGGATGGAAAACCTGCTGCAAATGTTCGATCACCGGAGAATTCCATCCGTCTATTCCATCTCTCCTGTCCGGATGGGTTGACTGCTTCCAGATATTTCTCTCATAATTCATACCTTCCAGAAAATTAGGCCAGTAATTTATCAAACACCAGCCCGCGAAATAAGCGATATCATTCAACCGCATATCGCCTCCGTAATATATAAATTCTTCAATCCCTCCGTCAGCAACCGGAAATGGTTCATGGAGGTTCCAATCCCAGGCAAATTCTCCCATGCCGGTAATCATTTGAGCAGGCTTCGGGTAATTCATATAATGCAACATACAATAGGCATGACTACCGTTTTTTCCCGTTATTCTTCCAGGCTTCCGAAATTTATTATCTTCAAATACAAGCGGACGTGAATCATCTGCCTGAACAATGGCATCTGCAAGATCTCCGGTCCATTGCGGGACACTCTCATTTGCCAGGCTATAACGACATACAGACGGATGATTCCGGCATACCTGGGCCAGTTCAGTAACAGATTGTGTAAGATATCGGCTAAATACCAACGGATCACTGAAGCCTCTGAGCCCGGTTTCAGGGATCAGCATAAAACCCAGTTCATCTGCAACATCCATCATGTATTCCGTTGGCGTTGACTGGTGAATTCTGTTTGCGCAGATTCCAAGTCGCATGTATTTTTTCCATGTTTCAGTGCATCCGGCACTTAATTTGGTCGGTTTAAGAAATGCCGGTGAAACTGAATAGCAGTCGTAATCACTCATTGCTGATTCAGGCGTCCCATCGCTTATAAAGTTTATCCTGACGCCGTTAACCAGGTAATAAAATGGACCTTCACTCCATTCCACAAAACCGAAACGCTGATTTCGCGAATGGACCTCCCTGCCATTTTCAGAAATCCTGATATTCAGGTAATGAAGCTGAGCACGGTAATTTTCGCTGAATGGCTTGTTAGGCCACCAGTAGCTTTCGGGTCCCAGCTTCCAGGCAACAGGGCCTAAAACGATTTTTAGTTCGCTCTTTGCGGGAATTTTTATTGTTTGGGCAGGTATTTCCGGATAAATCCAGTTTTCTTTATTCCAGGAACTAAATTGTGAATCGACATTAATAGAACGTTCGCTATTGCTATTGTTTTCTATCCACAGGTCGCACGATATTTGCGCCTGTGCGACAGATGTTCTTATGAAGACGTCCCTGATTCTTAACCTGGGATATACACCCAGATGTATATATTTGGTAATGCCGTATGCAAATTTTGAATCCCATCCTGATCCGTACCATCCGGGGTGTATGGGTACAAAATCAGTAAATCCGCTTGGAACTGCTTCTTTATAATGCCATATTGGATATGACCTGACAATCAGGGTGTATGTTTTCCCGCCTTCGGCTTTATCGGACAGATCAGCCGTAAAGGGCATCATAGGCCCGGTATGAGTTGCTATCAACATAACCGAATCCTCATCTGCAAGAAATACTTCCGCACCATGGTTAACAGCACCGAATTCAATTACTACCGACTGTTGATCAGATATTTGCGGAATTGTGATTTTACGGCGGTATTCTACATGATCCTTAACGGCACTGTGTCCTGAATGCAACCATAGCCATCCGGCGCTGATCCTTTTTGAATAATCTTCACTTTTATAAATGCCGGTATTAACAGGCGGGTGTGTAATCTGTGGCAGATCCTGCATATCCGAATTGTAACCTCCGCCGGGCACTTTAATCGGTCGTGAAATACTATCATCAATTGTGAGAGACCATGCTGTATCAGATGCAAGATCGACTATGAACAGCGGATTGGTTTTTACATAGACAGGAAATTCATTTTGAATGGAATTATTCCCGGGAGTACAGGAATTCAATAGAATAATGAGCCCAAGGAAAAGACCTGAAGAAATGGAATATAATTTCATATATGCAGAATGACAAATTAATTTATATGATGATGAATCGCCAGTGCATCCAACAATGCCCGGAAATTTTCCATCGGAGTATCAAGTTGCAAATGATGAGTAGGAGCACATATCCACCCTCCGTTCTTTCCAAGTGTATTTTTTAAATGATCAACCTCTTTATGTATCTGCTGCGGTGTGCCCAATGGCAAAGTCGATTGAACCGGAATTGCGCCGAAGAAGCAAAGCTCATTTCCGTATTTTTCCTTCAATAAAACCGGATCCATACATTCAGGCTGAACAGGATTCAGCACATCAATACCGATTTCAATAAGTTCGGGAATGACATCATAGTTATTGCCATCGGTATGATAAGCAATTTTGATGACCGGATTGATGTTCCTGATTTCGTCAATTATAGATTTCATAAGCGGTTTAAGGAATTCTCTCCATATTTCAGGCGGTATTAACAAACCTTCCTGACCGCCCAGATCGTCGCCAAGCCATATCATATCTACACCTTTTAAAGCCATATTCCTTGCAACAATGAGGTGATAATTGAAGGTTAATTCAAGAATTCGCTGGGCCAGATCCGGATTAAGATAGAAATCCATCATAAGTTGCTCAAAACCGCGCAGGGCCCATGCCGATTCAAAAACTGTGCAATGTAACCGCCCGATAATGTAGTATTCGTCTTTGTAGTAACGGATAAGTCTTTCCAAATTTGTATAAAGTTCCGGGCGACCCGGATCCGGTGCTCTGTATGAATCTACTGCAGAATCTTCCTTTAAAGGCCCCTCAGTAAGGTTGGTATAGACTCCTTCACCAAAAGGAGTATTATAAGGATCCGTCCTCCAGTTTACTCCCCATTCGTCAGTATACGGCTGCGTGTTGAGATAATAGTTTGTAAACCATCCAATGCCGCATTGAAAAGCATCCTGTCCGGTAGCTATTTCAAGTTCATATCCATTCCATCTTCCACAATGAGGATCGTGATTGGCTGAATCCTTTAATCCCAGGTTTCTTCTTAGCCTTCGGGCAAATTCCGGAGTAAAAGTAGCCTGGAAAGGAGGCCGGTCGGTTGTTTCCCGGTTCAATGCTTTTATTACTCTGTCACGGTGTTTCATTAAGTGTAATTATACTTATAAGTTGCATTATATAAAAATAAGAATAATACAACAACTAAACGCGCCAGTACCAGGATTTATATCATCTGATAATCAACAATATATTTGATCCTAAATGAAAATATTCTGTTAATGCGGTGTGTATATTTTTATTATATTTAATTTCCTAACCTCCATAACCATGTTAAAAGAAGTACTTTGCCTTGCGATTCCGTTTATAACCCTTTGGGTAACATCGGCTCAGGACTACAGAGCAGTTTATTCTCACCGGATTTTACTGTACGAAGAAGAGTATTATGGCCAGATCAGAACTCTTAAAATAGATTCTGTAGATTTTATCTCAGATTCTGTTTTCTATCCCTCGCCTAACATCCGCAGGATATCTGAGGCCTGCTATAGTCCTTTAGGTGCCTCATGGATTGGCGAAAGAATCATTGAAAAACAGAATGGAAACACTTTATTCTTCAATCAGGCAAATGATACTATAGTTTTAAATACGAAAGCCGGACTGAATAGCAGATGGATTATGTGTTCAATAGATGACATACTTTTTAAGGCCACCATTACCAATCTGGATACAATGAATTTCCTGGGATTCACGGATTCTGTGAAGACAATTTCTATACAGGCATATGATACGGATCAAAATCCTGTTGAACATTCCATCAACAATCAATATTTGTTGTTAAGCAAGCATTACGGTTTAGTTCGTACCATGAATTTTTATTTCTTTCCTGATTATCTCAACGATTACTCTATTTATGAAAGTTTTGGCCTGTTAAACCTGGTGGGAATGACAAACCCCGAAGCCGGTGTTCAGAATATAAAATGGCTCGATGTTCATGATTTCCAAACAAACGATGAACTTCACATTGTCTTCACTTCCCAGGTTATCAGCCCCAATCCTGATGAAAATTCCTGGGCGCATCATAAGACCATCCGGAAATATATTTCAAGACAGAATTACCCTGATTCCGTGATGTACATGGTCGATGTCCTTGAAAGCAGAGAAGGATATCGTTTTCAGAATAGTTATTCTGAATACATTCATGATACAATAGTAGAAGTTTTCAAGCCGGATAATCTTTTTGACAGGTATCCCGGCCAACCTTTAAAAGAAGGTGAAATCGGTTATGCAAATAGTATGACTTACAGTACAAAGACCATACCGTCGGTGCATGGAATGTTTAATGTTTCAGAGCATTGTTGGATACCTACTGTCGCTGATGGTTGCTATCCTTATTACAGTTATTATAAGGGTCTGGGAGGACCATATACTTACTGTACCGGAGGAATATCAGCAGGTGTAACTGAACAACAGGAGCTTGTATATTACAAAAAGGGCGATATAACATGGGGTCAGCCATTAATAATAACATCTGCTGAAAAAGTGCCGGTTCATGTCGATCTTTTAGTTTATCCTAATCCTTCAAATGGGGTTTTCTCAGTCAGGCTGAATGATCAGAATTATAAACAATATCATATCTCGGTGCTGAGTTTGAACGGACAGGTATTAATGGATGATAATAATTATGCGGATAATACGCCTATCGATCTTAGCCGACTTTCAGGTACTTTGCTGATAAAAATAACCACCCCCACTCAGACTTTATACAGAAAGCTGGTAGTCTACTGATTGGATTTACATGCATCAAATTTCTACACATAATACAACAGTTAACGCAACCTAAACCACAATAAAGGCATCTGATATTCAACCAAACTAATAGATCCAGATGAAAAAAGCTTTCATATTCCTTTCAGTCGTTTGTTCTTCCCTGATCATTATTCAATGTGAAAACAATCCGATAAAACAGGACAAAACTCCTGTTTCACTTGCCGGTACAGTTGAAGGCGGATGTAATGTTGACATAAAAAGCACGAATGCCGGACAGACTGATACCGCACTATTTAACCTGAACGCAGATACTCTGAATGTATTTGTAGGTATAAATTATGCGTGTTGTGCTCCATTTACATCATCCATGGATTTCCGTAACGATTCAATCATTATTACGGTGAGGGACGCATGTGTGGTCAGAGAGGAATGTTATTGCCGGTGTATTTGTTACTATACCTGGGATTTCAAGCTTACCGGATTTGATATAACCGAATATCCCTACAAAATCATGCTGGAAGGGTTCCTCGCTAAGACTAATCCGGAATGTATTCAGGAAGGCACCGTTGATATTGCTGCCATATACCATGTTTACGAATGAGATCCGTCATGCTTTGGATCACCCGAATGAAAATGGTTATTCGAATTTAAACCAATCGACTCTAAAACTTCTATCTCCTTCGGGTTTGAAACGCAGCCAAACGGCATGAACACCCTTCAGTCCGGGTGCCATAGCGGCTTTAATTTCAACACTGGTTTTGCCGTCACCTCCTCCGGGGATGGTGACTGTGGCAGGCGCCCAGGACCATGGTCTGTCGATGGCTACTTCTATACTTCCCGCATCATTGCCGGGAATAACACTGAATGTGACCGATTTAACTCCATCGCCAAAATCAATGTATTTGTATGCAGCCCTGTCTCCTTCCCTTATTTCGGTCAATTCTTCATTATCAGGCGCAGATGCTTTAATTCTCAGGTTACCATGAAGAAGACAGGCGCGTTCGGCATCCATTTTATGTCTTGCGTCGAGTGGTTCCGCAGCACCCTGGGTGGTCATTTCGACCTCATCAATGCTGCCGTCTTCATTAAAGGTTATAGGTTCCAGGCAAGCCTTTCGCATTGTATATGAACCATGTGTCGCCCTGTGGTAAAATACATACCACCGACCATTGAATTCCACCAGTGAACCGTGATTGTTCCAGTTGGCAGGATCGGAATGATCGTTATTTATAATAACTCCCCCGTATTTAAATGGTCCCCATGGTGAAGTGGCTGTTGCATAGCTTATACACGAGGCCATATCATGTATGCTCAAAGCAGCATAAACAAAATAGTAAATACCGTTCCGCTTTACCATATATCCTCCTTCATGAAAACGGTGTTCTTTTTCTGTCACAACACCATCGCGTATGGTGGTAGAATCAATTTCGATCATATTCGGTTTAAGTTTTGCCATTTTTGCCGTTCCCTGTCCCCATATATAATAAGCCTGACCATCATCGTCAATGAAAACGCATGGGTCGATCTGATCAAATCGACCTGTTTTAACAGATGTTCCGTTTGCGAATGGTCCGGTCGGCGCTTTTGACGTGGCTACTCCTTCGGCATTCCCGGTGAAGCCCAGGCAATAATAAAGGTAATAGGTACCATCCTTATATTGAACATCAGGAGCCCACAGATAAGTATCGGAATATGGAACCGCATCACCCGGCCCTTTGGATGCAAAGGAATTCTCGTGAATTGTCCAGTTTTTCAAATCGGAGGTCGACAAAACATGGTAATTCCACGAGCAGTAGTATTCGGGGCTTTCATCCCGTGATCCGTAAACATACAGCTTACCGTTCCAAACATGAGCGGAAGGATCGGCAATATAAATGCCGGGAGGAACTATGGGATTCTGAGAAAAGCAATTCAAGGCAATCAGGCTAACGAATACTACAATTAATGTTCTTGAAATTTTCATATTAAAAACTATTTTAAATAATAAACTTATTTATCCCTTCCCTGATATCAAAAATCTCATCCTTCCAGACAAAACTTCCGTTTAACCCCTCAGGCAGATTGATTTCAACATTCCATTTTCCCTTATCCATAATGTATTTTACCGAAATTTTACCATAAGGATGAGGTATTTCACCGCTCGCCCTTCTGAGTTCACCCAGATGAGGCTCAATTTTAACCCTGGTAAAACCCGGCGCATCGGTATCAATCCCAAGTATAGTGCGATAGAATTCAATATTGGGACTCGCTCCCCATGCATGGCAATCCGATCGTGCTGTATTGATTTCAGAATCCTCAGCCCAGGTTGTCAGACCCATGGCAATATTTTCGTGCCATTTGTCGAGCCATTTGAGATATTCATTACCTAACCCTGCCTTTACAAGCGCCATGTGAAGATAGTACCTGAAATATATCGACGCCTGTGTCAATGTTTTATCAGATAGCATCTTTCCGGCAACTGCTTCAGCTTCTTTCCCCTGAATCATGCCTGAAAGGATTGCAAGACTATTGGCATGTTGTGAATAAAAGTCCTTTTCGGGTGTGTCGGCAAACAAACCTTTGGATTCATTCCAGTATTTCTTTCTGATCGTTTCCATTAAGAGATTTGCTCTTTCAGTATACATTTCGGCAAAGGCCTTCATTCCCAGAGAAGATTCAAGTTCTGCGGCAAGCTGGTAGGCCCATAACAATTGCAAGTCATAAATTGCACAATTGCCGGTGTTTCCTTTGGGACCTACTCCACCAGGCCAGTCTGGCACCCAGTCGGTAAAGTTCCAGTAAGGAACATTGATCAGTGATCCGTCGGGTTGCTGATGCCGGTGGAAAAAATCCAATACCTGCCTGGTTCCGCCAATTTTATCTTTTATAAATAAGCTATCTGGCCGGTACATCCAGAAATCATGAAGAACACCGATATACCAGAGGGAAAAAGTGGGTATCAGTTGAGGCGAAAAAGATGGATGACGGCTGAGTGTAGGCCCTTCCGGAATTCTTGAATGATCCATCAGATTAATCGCATTTCGCACAAGCCTGTCATCTCCGCTGTTGTATATGCTTACAAGTGCCTGTATACGTGTGTCTCCTATATATTGAAGTTGCTCATAATATGGGCAATCCATATAGGTTTCAATAGCACACAATCTTGCGGTTCTCCAGCCAATATCAAGAATTTTCTGAAGGTCAGTTCTGTCGGTTGCGAATGTAGCATTCATCTGAAAAGGATATCCGGTAAAAGTTCCATAAATATCATCAATTAACAGCGGATCATCCTTAGTCTCAATATCCAGCAATATATACCGGTATGTCCGCCAGTAAAGGGTCGTATATTCCTGGTGAAGAGTTCCATCAGAGATAAGACTATCCTTACGGCCAAGGAATATTTTTCCCTTTACCTCATCCCTGTTACCCTTTCCGGCGATCTTATCAGAACCCATATATCCTCCCGAAGTGGTGCCATATAATTCTGATTTCGCCGGAATAAAGAGAGCTTCGGCGTATTTAAGACTTATTGAGGCATCCCTTCCGTTACTAAAATTCATTGTCGGGTAAGCATTTGTCAGGTGCCCCTGGTCAAGCAATATTGAAGCTTTTGTATTTGCAGGTATTGTCACGATCGTTTCCTGTGCCGGAAACGAAAAAGGGACAGAAACTCCTTCCGATTCCCTTGTTGAATTCAGGCGCTGCATGGAAAGTTCCATCTGAGGAATGGATGATGGTACAAGCATCCATCCGAAAGCATCCTGCAAACCTTTCGGAGAGCCGCCCCGCCAGAAGGCTGATGCTGCATTTTTCCAGGTGCTGTCATTGAATGCAAGCCTCTTCCAGCCTTTCATATTTTTTCGCATATCGACAAACTCACCGGGACCGGTTACAAAGTATCCGATGACCTCATTCGTAGTAAGCGGCTGATAACTTGTATCACGAATACACTTCCAGGTATTATCCGTATTCAGAATATTTTCCGAATTCGTACTCCCCTGAAGAATAAAACCGGTACGCCAGGATATCTGTGCCTCAGGCCGGATGTTCCCTTCATTCCAAACCTTTGCTGCAATAATATTATTACCTTCTGTAAGGAATGGTGCAATATCGACAGTCTCAAAGTTCCAAAAATAAAGATCTCCACGGGCGGGACCTAGAGAAACAAGCTTTTCATTCACATAGAGCTTATAGCGGTTGTCGGCCGAAACATGAATCACAAATGATAGTGGTATCTTTTTAAGATCAATTGTTTTTCGAAACAGATAGACACCATATTCATTAGGGGACTCACCGGGTACGGATATCCATTTGGCATCCCATTCCCGGG
>DATAEX010000060.1:0-4790 GCA_036257765.1 Bacteroidales bacterium | reverse complement strand
ACTGAAATTTATCTTGATAAATGCAAGCTTACCTACATCGGCGGTATTCTTGAGATGGCCAATAACAGACTCTATCCATTCTGGAATCATCTGGAGGAGGCTTTACGGACCGGAAAACCGCAAAATGAGATCAGATCGGATGGTGTCAACCTGTTTGAACACCTTTATGCCGATAAGAACCGGACCCGGGAATTTATTAATGCGATGGGCGCAGGACAACTTGGTAATTTTAAGACATTTGCCATGCAATTTGATTTTTCATCCTATCATACGCTATGTGATATAGGAGGAGCAGGTGCACAGCTCAGCGCAATGGTTACCACGCATAACCCGCATATGAAATGCATTTCGTTCGATCTCGCGCCGGTAATTCCAATTGCCCTTGAGAACATAAGTAAAATGGGACTTGCCGATAAAATTGAAGTGGTGACAGGTGATTTTTTTACAGATCCTTTTCCCGGAGCTGATGTGATTACTATGGGAAATATACTTCACGACTGGGGAACAAAGGATAAATTAAAGCTTATCGGTAAGGCTTATGATGCACTGCCCAGAGGCGGCTCGTTTGTTGTAATTGAAAACATTATTGATAATGACCGCCGTGAAAATGTATTCGGGTTATTGATGTCTCTTAATATGCTTATTGAAACAACCGAAGGCTATGATTACACTGCTGCAGAATTTGACAACTGGACCAAACAAGCCGGTTTCTCGCGTACCTATCTCATCCCCCTGTCCAATTCAACCTCCGCAGCCATAGCTGTAAAATAAAAATAAAAAATCCCATTTTTACACCCATCATACACTCCACACACCGCTCCAGGCACTCGCTTCATACACCCCGGCGGGGTATAACCACCCCGCCGGGGTGTATCGATTATGTTAAATAGAAATTCGTGGACGGGATTTGGTAAAACTATAGTCGATACGTATTGTTTTACCTCAAACTAAAATCTTTATCGTTATGAAAAAGAAGATTCTGTTTGTGGTAACAAGTCACAATATTAAAGGTCATACCGGTAAACCAACCGGTTATTATCTGAGCGAAGTGACTCATCCCTGGAAAGTATTACGCAATGCAGGTTATGAAATTGATTTTGTAAGTCCTAAAGGCGGCAAATCACCTGTTGAAGGGTTGGATCTAAAGGATCCGGTTAACAAGAAATTCTGGGAAAACAAAATATATAAGTTCAAAATAGACAATACCAAAAAACCTTCTGAAATAAATCCCGACGATTACCAGGCTGTATATTATGCCGGTGGTCATGGTACAATGTGGGATTTCCCCGATAATGAAGCGCTGGCTGAAATTACCCGGCGTATCTATGAACGCGGAGGCATAGTAGGTGCTGTATGTCACGGTCCGTCTGGTTTTGTCAACCTGAAACTGAGCGACGGCAATTATCTTGTCAGCGGGAAAAAGTTAAATTCCTATACTAATGAAGAGGAAATAGCCGGTGGAATGGAAAGAGTAGTACCCTTTCTGCTGGAAAGCAAATTAATTCATCGTGGTGCCAAATTTGAGAAATCTGGACCAAAACAGCCTCATGTTGCCCGTGATGAACGGTTGATTACCGGTCAGAATCCAGCCTCGGCAAAAGGAGTTGCAGATGCCATGCTCGAAGAAATAAGAAAACTGGAGCAATCTAATAAAGAACAGGCTCAGCAGCAAGTGCAGTGGCATTGAAAACTTTTGGTTGTTTAGTCTTTTAGTCTATCAGCAGAACGAGCTAGTGGTTACTAATAGACTAATAGACTAAACAATTGATTTCCAGAGAAGTATTATATTTGCATTTTAATTATAATTCATGCCTGACAATTACCATCGCCTCATTCAACTTGCTGAAGAGGTGTTTGCATTCAGAAATGATCCGGAACAACTTAATGTAAATGAAGAGGTAATTGAAAGACTTCACAGGATCCATCCTTCAACACTCATGGAACAACGGGATAAGGACGGTCCGGTTGCCTGGGTTCTGATTATACCAACCACCATTGAATTGATGAATCGGTTTCTTGAGAAAAGAATAAGCGAAAGACAGCTTTTTAATTTTACTAATGAAAATGTAGTCTACGAAGCCATTTATTTATGTTCGGCCCTTGTTTTAGAAGAATATCAAAGAAAAGGCATTACAACAGATCTATTATTAAAAGCGATTGCCAATATCCGTGAGTCTCATCCTATTCGTGCCCTATTTGTGTGGCCATTCACAAAACCGGGCGAAGCCGCCGCGGATAAAATTGCCGGATTAACACACTTGCCACTTTACAAAAGGTAAACCTGTGTTCCGCCTAAACTTTCTGGGTTAATTCCTTTACCCTGAATTCGGTTATATTTTTAATAAGATCATAAGGTATAGGCTTATCCAGCGGAAACTGCACGGAGCCTTTCGATGACTTATATACAGAAAGCTCTTTTTTGAAAGCCATGATTCCTGACGGAGTCGGATAAAATCCGATATGATTTTTGAATCCCGCAAAATGAACAAGGTTTTCACCCATTTTAAAAGTAGGGATTCCGTAATTCATCATTTCCTTTGCTTCCGGTGCGGCATTCCTTATTATCTTCCTGATTTCTTTCAGTATTTTCTGAATATCAGGAGAAAATCCCGATATGTAATTGTCAACAGCATTCATAGTGAGTGTTTGAAAGGTATAACAGACCGAATGAAATTAAGTTATATCTTTATTTCTTCCAAACTAATAACCTTATGAACAGAACCTTTGACAATAAATCGTTTTGCTTTACTTACGTTATCATCTTCATTTTTCTATTCAGTTTTAGCGCATCAGGACAGAAGTGGACAAATGATGGTTATTACAATCTTGAAAACAATGAAATAATTAAGGTTGACCTGCCTGAAACTACGCAGTCAACGATTGTTTCAAATGAAATGCTCATTCCTCAGGGTGAATTCTCGCCAATTGAAATTGAACATTTTGCTTTTTCAGCGGACCAGAAAAAAGTTTTGATTTTCACTAATACAAAACTGGTTTGGAGAATCAGGACCAGAGGAGATTACTGGTTGCTGGATCTGAGTAACAAGTCGCTTATTCAATTAGGAAAATCGCTTCCGGAAAGTTCTCTTATGTTCGCAAAATTGTCACCGGATGGTAATTATGCAGCTTACGTATCCAACAATAACATTTATGTTGAAGACCTTAAAACTAATCAGATTCGGGCTTTGACATCTGACGGAACACAAACTCTCATTAACGGCACTTTCGATTGGGCATATGAAGAGGAGTTTTTTTGCCGGGATGGTTTCAGATGGGCTCCCGACAGCAAATCTATTGCTTTCTGGCAGCTTGATGCCAGTAAAATAGGGAAGTTCTATATGATAAACAATACGGATTCCATCCATCCGGTAATTATTCCCATAGAATACCCGCTGGTAGGTGAAAAGCCATCTTCGTGCCGTGTTGGGATTATCGATATCAGGGGTGAAGAAACCAAATGGATAAATTTGCCCGGCGAACCCGATCAAAACTACATAATAAGAATGGAATTCATTCCCTGGTCGAACCAGATACTTTTCCATCAGATTAACCGAAAGCAGAATGAAAGCCGCCTTTTCGTCTGTGACCTTCTAACGGGGAATTTCAGGTTAATATATGAAGAGAAGGATGATGCCTGGGTCGATGTTTTCGATTATTCCAGCAGGGAAGAATATGAAGTTGATTTCGCTCTCGACTATTCATGGCTATATAATAGAAAAAGTCTGATTTGGATTTCAGAAAAAGACGGGTGGAGACATTTTTATGAAATTTCACCTGATGGAAAGCCTGAAAGAACAATAACAAATGGAAATTTTGATATTCTGGAACTAAGCGGCATTGATGAGAAAAATGGCTTGATTTATTATTTGGCATCGCCAGATAATGCCACACAAAGGTATTTGTACCGGTGCAGAATTGATGGCAAGGGGAAACAGGAACTAATAAGCCCGGTATCACTTCAAGGATCACATAGTTATTCTCTGTCCCCGGATTGCAGATATGGAGTACATGGTTTTTCAAATTATTTTACGAGACCGTCAGAAGAACTGATTACGATTAAAGATGGCAAACCCCTTAACAATAAAAAGAGCATAGTTGAAAAAACAGATTCTTTAAAAGTTAAATCAAATGTGGAATTCTTTAAGGTTACTACTTCTGATAGTGTAACTATGGACGGTTGGATGGTGAAACCTGTAAATTTTGATCCTGCCAAAAAGTACCCGGTTGTTTTTGAGGTGTATACCGAACCATGGGAAGCAACTGTAAAGGACCATTATGGTATAGGGCGGAATTTTCTCTACGCGGGTAATATGGCGGCCGACGGTTACATATATATTTCGCTTGATAACCGCGGAACCCCGGCACCTAAGGGACGTGAATGGAGAAAAGTTATTTACAGGCAAATTGGTCGATTAAATATCCGTGATCAGGCGATGGCGGCTGCTGAAATAATCAAATGGCCGTTCGTAGATCCTGATAGAATTGCAGTCTGGGGATGGAGTGGTGGAGGTGCCGCTACACTTAACCTTATGTTCCAATATCCTGAAATATATAAGACCGGAATTGCCATAGCTGCCGTAAGCAATCATCTGACCTACGATAATATTTATACGGAGCGTTATATGGGATTGCCTCAGGAAAACATGGAGGATTTTATTCAGGGATCTCCGGTAACCTATGCTAAAAATCTGAAAGGAAATCTGCTTATAGTTCATGGCACCGGAGATGACAATGTCCATTATCAGAATGCCGAAATGCTGCTTAATGAGTTGATCAAATACAATAAGAAG